>NZ_JAMYRE010000010.1:0-247969 GCF_040321265.1 Mesorhizobium sp. M0491 | reverse complement strand
TGACTGGAGGTCAGAAAATGAACATCAAGAGCCTTCTCCTCGGCTCCGCTGCGGCCCTGATCGCAGTTTCCGGTGCGCGCGCCGCCGACGCCGTCGTCGTCGCCGAGCCGGAACCCGCTGAATACGTCAAGATTTGCGACGTCTACGGCGCTGGCTACTTCTACATCCCCGGCACCGAAACCTGCCTGCGCATCGGCGGCTATGTCCGTTATGACATCGGTGCTGGCGACGTCGGCTCGTTCGATGGTGCTCGCAGCAACGACGTGCAGGACGGCAAGAACCAGGGAGCCTGGTACAAGAACACCCGCTTCACGCTCAAAACCTGGACCGGCCAGGAGACCGAGCTCGGCACCTTGAAGACCTACACCGAGACCCGCTTCAATTTCGGCAACAGCAACGGTGATCCCGACTTCGGCCCGAACGATGCGCACAACAAGGACGTATCGCTGAACTTCGCCTGGATCCAACTTGGCGGTCTGCGCGTCGGTAAAGACGAATCGGCCTTCGATACGTTCATCGGCTACGCCGGCAATGTCATCCAGGATACGCTGGTTCCCTACGGCGACTTCGACACCAACGTCGTCCAGTACTATTTCGACGCAGGCAATGGTTTCTCGGCCGTGCTCTCGCTCGAAGAAGGCTCGGGCGCTGGATCCGTCGACGATCTTGGCAACGGCAAGTATGGCGTTGGCACGATCGACAGCTATGTTCCGCATGTTGTCGGCGGCGTGAAGTGGACCCAGGGCTGGGGCGCGATCACTGGTGTTGTTGCGTATGACAGCAACTACGAAGAAGTCGCCGGCAAAGTTCGCTTGGATGTGAACGTTTCCAACGAGTTGTCGTTGTTCATCATGGGTGGCTATGGCACCGACGACAACCTCAACGACCCGACCTATGATCAGCCCGCGGGCGGTCGCGGCTTCTACAAGCAGTGGGGCGGCAACTGGGCAGTGTGGGGCGGTGGCACCTACAAGTTCAACGAGAAGACCTCATTCAACCTTCAGGCGTCTGCTGATGACTGGAAGAACGTCGGCGTTGCAGCGAACGTCGCCTATGACATCGTTCCCGGCTTCACCGTCACGGCCGAAGTTGACTATCTTCATGCCGGCAAGTTCGATGAGGGCAGCACGGACAACGTCGCCTGGACTCCGGCCGACAAGAAGAACAGCGTCGGCGGCCTCCTTCGCTTCCAGCGCTCGTTCTAATAAGTTGCGACTTGTCGAATCGAAAACCCGGCGGGCAACCGCCGGGTTTCAGACTGCTGACAAACCCCGTCGATTTTCGGCGGGGTTTTTTGTTATGTGATTGAAGTGTCTTGGACTGTTTGTGTCAGGAGATGGGCAGCCGCGGCAGATGGCGGGGTCGCTCTTGTAGCGGCGGTAGCCATTGCGGTCGGTGGTGGCGTAGGCCAGCACCTGGCCCTGTGGGCCATCAGCCGCCGGCTCATGGGTGAAGGCCGACGGTGCCATCATGCCGGGCTTGGGCGGTCTCGGTCGGCGATAGCCGGTGACACCGCACATGGCTCGATCCTCCAGTCCTTTGGCGATGCCGGCCGTGGCATAGCCGGCGTCCAACCCGACGGCGCCGACATCAAAGCCGAAGCCCTCCACCTGCCGATCGAGCCTCGACAGGTAGACGGTCGAATCATGGACGATCGCTGTCGCGTGTGTGTCGGTGATGATGGCATGCGCCGCATCCACCGTGCGGTGATCGAGATAGAAAAAGCCTTTCGGCTTGCCCTCGCGCACCATGTAGCCGCTGTCGGGATCGATGCGCGAGACCTTGGTCTCTTTCTCCACCGGCTGGCGTTGCTTCTCCTTCAGCCGTTTCTGGCTATGGACGGCGCGCTCTTCATCGATCGCCGCGTCCAGCGCCTCCCAGTAATGGGCCCGCGACTTGGCCACGAACGCCAGATCGAAGCGGGTCTTGTTGGCGTTGGCCTTCAGATGGGTGGAGGCGGTGTAAAGCACCGTGCCATCGACAAGGCCCGCCCGGATCGCCTGCTCGACGATGCGGTCGAAGATCGCCTGCGACACGCTGGTGTCGTCGTAACGCCGCCGCCGGTTCTGTGACAACGTCGAGGCGTCGAACACCTTGTCCGTCAGCTTCAGCCGCAGGAACCAGCGATAGGCGACATGACCTCGATCTCGCGCACCAGCTGCCGTTCCGAGCGAACTCCAAACAGATAGCCGATGAACAGCGCCTCGAACATCAACGTCGGATCGAGTGGCGGGCGGCCATTGTAGGGGCAATACAGTGGCGCGGTCAGTTCGTGGATGAAGGAGAAATCAATCACACGGTCGATCTTGCGCAACGGTGATCAGCCGGAACCAACTGATCCAGCGTCACCATCTCGAGTGCGGTCTGTTCAGGGGCGGGTCGCTTCAACATAACCCAGTGAATCAAAAACCCCTAGCAAATGCTAGGGGTTTGTCAGCAGTCTGCAACCCGGCGGGCAACCGCCGGGTTTTTTTCAGGACATTGTGCGACTATTGGATGCGGTGCTGCAACCCGCTGTCTTAATTGATTGATTCGGTATTAACAGCGAAAGTCGCGGGCGCATTGCATGCACCCGCACAGCTCGGATTGGATTATTTGTCCGCTAGATCGCCCAACGCATCAATCAGCGTCTGAATCTCATTTTCATAATTCTTCCAGCGCTTGACCGACGATTTGTAGATCGGTTGGCGAACCTGCCAGCGGCTGGGCGTATTGACCGAACCATCCCTGTCGAAAAAACGCAGGCAGGCGTCATCCCAGGGCAGCCCAAGGTAATCTATGAGGCGGCGTGACTGCGCCTCCTGATCCTCGACCAGCGTTTCGTAGCGATTTTCGAAGATAAGGCCTGGAAAAACCTCGTTCCAATGGCGCATCAGTCGGTCATACTCGCGGTAGTACAGACCTAGTATCCGCAAATCAGTATTGTAGCTGTGTCCTTTGTTGAAGCTCTGGACAAAGCAAGAGACGCAATTGTCGATGGCATCACGGCGACAATGAATGATGCGCGCGTTGGGAAAGAGAAGGCCGATAAGGCCGATCATTTCAAAATTGTGCGGCATCTTGTCCACCACGCGAAGCGCGGCAGGCGCCCACTCCCTAAGGTAGGACAGATGCTCTTCCGCCAACTTTCTGGACAGATCTTGCGTGACCGACATGACCGGCCGGCTCAAATCGCCGGCCGATGAGGTTTTAAGGCCGATTGCATTGGCGACCCGCCTTAATTTGTTAAGCTCGCCTGCCCCTTGAACATCGGGATGGCTGGCGCAGATCTGTTCCGTGAGCGTTGTGCCCGACCGCGGCATACCGACCACGAACACAGGCACTTCGGAAGGATTTCCATAGCCGGCCCTGGCCGCCAGAAAGTCCGGCGTGAAGGTTTCAATCAGGGAGTCGATCCAGCGGCGATACAGATTGATGTCGAAGGTGTAGCCGGAGGCCCGTTTCCCCCTATTGAAATGGTCGAATGCCTCACTGTAGCGCTTGAGGTCGTTCAGTACCTTGCCGGCAGCGTGATGGAGCTTGTAAGCACCGTCCGGATCAAGCTTGGGATTGCCGAGTTCACGCAGGATGGATTGGAGTTCCTCCGGCTCTTCGGTGAATTTTTTCGTCTGTACGAGGTCGTGGTAGGCAGCCGGCACGTCGATGCGACGTCCGATTGCTTCTTTCAGAAAGGCGGCGGCCTCATCCATGCGCCCCAGGCCGCTGAGCGCGCTGGCCAGCCCCGCCCGCACTTTGGGATGATCGCGGTTGATCTTGAGCGCTTTCTCGTAAAGCGGCAAAGCCATGTCGGGTTTGTCAAACTTGGTGTAGGCGCGCCCCAGTGCACAAAGCACTTCGATAAGTCTGGGCTGCAGTTCCAAAGCATACAGCATATGCTTGATGGCTGGCGAATATTCGCTGACCTTCACATAGGCCTCGCCGAGGCTGAGGTGGTAGTAAGGGTTTTTAGGTTCCTCGCCGACCGCCCGCGCGAAATATCGCAAGGCCATCTCGTCATCGTAACGCTGGTACAGGGTCCCCAGGATGTACAGAGCGAGCGGATGGTTTGGCGTGCGCGCCAGCACCCGAAGGCACAGGTCCTGAGCCTCGTCGAGCCGCTGGGCCTGCTGAAGGGCATAGGCCTGGTTCAGCAGCGCTTCGTCGGCCTGCGCTCGCGATTGAGCGTTTCCTTGGCTCACTGTCGGCTTGAGTATCGGCCCCTTCGCTTTCGGCGTGGGCCCGGGCTTGATGTGCTTTGACCAAGCAGGCGGGAGACGGTTGTTCATGATATCTCGCTAGCAAAAAGAGCCGGATGAATCCAGCGTTACGGATCTGCCCAGCGGCAACTTGCACCGACCCATCCGGCGCGCTAGCAAGAAGGCCCTTTTCAAACGAGCTTCCACCATGCCCCAGCGCCCTCCCCTCATGCCGCTCATCGCAGCGCTTCCCTCGACGGTGCCGTTTGTCGGCCCCGAAGCGCAGGAGCGCGAGCGTGGCCGCGCTTTCCGCGCCCGCATCGGCGCCAATGAGAGCAGCTTTGGTCCCTCGCCGCGCGTCACCGCCCGGATGGCCGAGATCGCCGGCGACATGTGGATGTATTGCGATCCCGACAATCACGATCTGAAGCTGGCGGTTGCCGCCCATCACGGCCTAGAAGCCGAGAACGTCGTTGTCGGCGAGGGCATAGATGGCCTGCTCAGCCTTGTGGCACGCATGTACGTCGCGCCCGGCGATGCTGTGGTCACCTCGCTCGGCGCTTACCCGACCTTCAACTTCCACATTGCCGGTGTCGGCGGGCGGCTGGTGACAGTTCCTTACGAGAACGACCGGGAAAGCCTGGATGGCCTGCTGGCGGCGGTGCGCAAGGACAAGGCCCCGCTGGTCTATCTCTCCAACCCGGACAATCCAATGGGCAGTTGGTGGGAGGGGAGCGAGATCATCCGCTTCATCGAGGCGCTGCCGCAAACCACCATGCTTGTGCTCGACGAGGCCTATGGCGAACTCGGGCCGGCCTCGGCGCTGCCGCCGATCGATATCTCCAGGCCAAACGTCATCCGCATGCGCACCTTCTCGAAGGCTTACGGGCTGGCGGGCATACGCTGCGGCTATGCGATCGCCGAGGCCCAGGTGATCCGCGACTTCGAGAAGATCCGCAACCATTATGGCGTCAGCCGCATGGCGCAGATCGCCGGCGTCGAGGCGCTCGCCGACCAGGACTATCTCAGAAGCGTGGTGGCGCGGGTCGCGGCCGGCCGCCGACGCATCGCCGGCATTGCCGAAGCGAACGGGTTGAAGCCACTGGCGTCGGCGACCAATTTCGTCACCATCGATTGCTGCGGCGATGGCGCCTTCGCGCTGAAAGTTCTGCAAGGCCTGCTGTCGCGCGACGTGTTCATCCGCAAACCGATGGTGCCACGGCTCGACCGCTGTATCCGCGTCAGCGTCGGTCTCGATCACGAACTCGATATTCTTGCCGAGGAGTTGCCTGGCGCGCTGGCAACGGCGCGGGGGAACTAGAATCGCGTCTGCAAGCAAACCGGCAGCAAAAGCTGCCTACAAATCCATTTCCCAGGTCTGGCCGGTCAGATCCTTGCCGAAGCTGTGGTGGTGCTCCTGCGAGACCAGCCTGAAGCCGGCACGTTCGTAGATCGCGCGCGCCGCAACGAGGATATCGTTGGTCCACAGCACCAGCTTGGCGTAGCCGCAAGCCCGGGCCTGGTTCACGCATTCCGCGACCAGTCGTTTGCCGATGCCGAGGCCGCGCGCCGGCGACTCGACATGCAGCATTCTCAGCTTGGCCACTTCGTCGTCCTGATGAACCAGGAACACCGCGCCGACCGGCTCACCACCGCGCTCGGCGATCCAGCAGAAATCGCGGCCGGGCACGAAATTGCGAATGAAATCGGCGCCGATCTCGGCGAGCATGGCCTCGAACTCGATCGTCCAGCCATATTCCTCGGCATAGAGTTGGGCCTGGCGCTGCACGACCCAGCCGACATCGCCGACGCGATGCGGCCGCAACGTCACCTCGCTGCTGTCACGGGTGGGATCGCCCAGCAATTCCCCCGCCTTGCGCAAGGCGCTGCGCAGTTCATGCAACCTGTCGTCGGGGACGCTTTCGATCAGCCGCGCCGTGTCCCGATCGGCCGCCGCTTGCAGTCTGGCAAGCGCTGCCTCGCCTCGTGAGGTCAGCGAGAGGACCCTTCGGCGCCGGTCAGCCGGGTCCGTTCTGGCCTCGGTCAGCCCCTGGCCCGCGAACTTGCGCAGGATCCGCGTCAGATAGGCGGCATCGACACGCAACTGTCTTGATATTTCAGAGGCCGCCGGGCCATTCTCCAGCCGAAAAGCCCCAGCCAGGAAACCTCGCTCGCCCGCGATTTCGGCGGAAGCCGGGTTGCTGCGGTGACCCAATTCGAACAGCACGCGCGCCTCGGTCAAAGTGAATGCACTTTGTGTCAGCGTCTCGTCGAGAAGGCCGACGGTGCGCGTGTAGAAGCGATTGAAGCGCCTGACATCGGCCACCAATGCGTTGCGTTCGTCCAACATCCAGCCAACTCCCAATAGGGCAGCTCCATTTTTCAAAATTAATGGACTGAGTCAATGAAATTTCAAAGCCAGAGGGCCCAGCTATTGCGTCGTGCGCGCAACTCTCATGTTGCATTCCCTGAGCCATGCACCAGATTTTAACGAGACAGGCTTGGAGAGATTCATGACTGGTCATCGCAGGAAAGTGCAGGCGCGCATCTACGGCAATGTGCAAGGCGTCGGCTTCAGAGCATGGGCCCGGGATGAGGCCACAGGCCTTGGTCTTGCGGGCTGGGTTTGCAATGAAGCGGATGGGGCCGTAACGACGCAAATTGCAGGCCTTGATGAAGCGGTCTCGACAATGATCAAGCGCCTCTGGGAAGGGCCGGCCGGAGCTTCTGTTTCCATGGTCGACATCGAGGAGTTGGTGGCAGAAAACGCCTCTGTTGGGTTCAGGATCGTTGCATGAAGGTGAGTTTGGATTGGCGTCTTGAATTAATTGAACGTTCGTTTTATTATTGCTTCGCAGAGGAGCTGACATGGCACGCACCGCTGGGTCCGATGGCGAAAAGACAGAAGCGACCATCCGTGAGGCGGCGGTCAACCTCATCGCGCGCCTTGGCTACGAAGCGATGTCGATGCGCCAGTTGGCCGCCGAGGTCGGCGTCCAGGCAGCCGCGCTCTACCGCTACTTTCCAACCAAGGAAGAGCTTCTGTTCACGCTGATGCGCGAGCACATGGAAGGTCTGGCCACAGCATGGGAAGCAGCCCGGCCGGCGGATGGAGATCCGGCGCAACTGCTCTCCGCCTATGTGCGCAATCACATCGCCTTTCATATCGAGCGACGGCACGCCACGCATGTGTCGAACATGGAATTGCGCAGTCTGTCGCCCGAACGGCTGACACAGATACTGCGTATGCGCACGGCTTACGAGAAGGAGTTGCGCGCCATCCTGCGCGACGGCGACGAGACGGGCGCTTTCAGCATCGACGACACCGGGCTGACGGCCATGGCGCTGATCCAGATGATGACCGGCGTCATCGTCTGGTTTCGGCCGGGCGAACGGCTGTCCATCGCGGAAGTGACCACGACATATCTTTCAATGACAATGCGGCTCGTCGGCGCGAAGATCGACGCCTACAGCGCCGCGCGTCCCTTCGGACGCGCAAAGGACGCTGCAGCATTTTGATTTCGCGCATGATCCCTTTCCGAAAATCAAAGTCGATTTTTCGGGGTCATGCGCAGGGAGGAGAAAAATGTACACCAACACGCTCAGCTTCGGGCATGACGAGGAGATCGAGGCGCTGCGCGACATGGTGCGGCGCTTCGCCCAGGATCGCATTGCGCCGATCGCCGCCGACATCGATCGCTCGAACGAATTCCCGGCGCATCTGTGGGGCGAACTCGGCGCGCTCGGCCTGCTTGGGATCACCGCCAACCCCGATTTCGGCGGCAGCGGCATGGGTTATCTCGCGCATGTGATCGCCGTCGAGGAAATCTCGCGCGCTTCGGCCTCGGTCGGCCTCTCCTACGGCGCCCACTCCAATCTCTGCGTCAACCAGATCAACCGCTGGGCGACGACGGCGCAGAAGGAAAAATTCCTGCCGCCACTGTGCTCGGGCGAGCGTGTCGGCGCGCTGGCGATGTCGGAATCCGGCGCCGGCTCGGACGTCGTCTCGCTCAAGCTGCGCGCCGAAAAGCGCAACGACCGCTACGTGCTCAACGGCACCAAGATGTGGATCACCAACGGGCCTGACGCCGAGACCCTGGTCGTCTACGCCAAGACCGACCCGGACCTGAAATCGCGCGGCATCACCGCTTTCATCGTCGAGAAGGCTTTTGCCGGGTTTTCCGTGGCGCAAAAGCTCGACAAGCTCGGCATGCGCGGCTCCAACACCGGCGAACTGGTGTTCAGGGATGTCGAGGTGCCCTTCGACAATGTGCTGCATGAGGAAGGGCGCGGCGTCGAGGTGCTGATGTCTGGCCTCGACTATGAGCGCACGGTGCTCGCCGGCGGCCCGATCGGCCTTATGGCGGCGTGCCTCGACGTGGCGGTCCCCTATGTGCACGAGCGCAAGCAGTTCGGCCAGGCGATCGGCGAGTTCCAGCTGGTGCAAGGCAAGTTGGCCGACATGTACACGACGATGAACGCCGCGCGCGCCTATGTCTATGCCGTCGCCGCAGCCTGCGACCGCGGCCAGACGACACGCAAGGACGCCGCCGGCTGCGTGCTGTTTGCCGCCGAGAAGGCGACGCTGATGGCGCTCGACGCCATCCAGCTGCTTGGCGGCAATGGCTACATCAACGACTATCCGACCGGCCGCCTGCTTCGCGACGCCAAGCTCTATGAGATCGGCGCCGGCACCAGCGAAATCCGCCGCTGGCTGATCGGCCGCGAGATCATGGCGGAGGGGGTGTAGGTATGGCCACATTGCAAACCCAGATCTCCCCTTCCTCCGAAGCATTCCGCGCCAATGCCGAGCGCATGCGGGCGCTGGTCGCCGACATTGCGGAGAAGGCGGGCACCGTCGAGCGCGGGGGCTCGGATGAGGCGCGCGAGCGGCATGTTTCGCGCGGCAAGCTGTTGCCGCGGGAGCGCCTGGCCCAGTTGCTCGACACCGGCTCGCCCTTCCTCGAGATCGGCCAGTTCGCGGCATGGTCGATGTATGGCGAGGAGATCTCTTCGGCCGGAATGATCGCCGGCATCGGCCGCGTCGAAGGCACCGAGGTCATGGTCGTCGTCAACGACGCCACGGTGAAGGGCGGCACCTACTATCCGCTGACGGTGAAGAAGCATCTGCGCGCGCAGGAGATCGCGCTGCAGAACAATTTGCCTTGCATCTACCTCGTCGACAGCGGCGGCGCCAACCTGCCCAATCAGGACGAGGTGTTTCCCGACCGGGAGCATTTCGGCCGCATCTTCTACAACCAGGCCAATATGTCGGCATCAGGCATTCCGCAGATCGCCTGCGTCATGGGTTCCTGCACGGCGGGCGGCGCCTATGTGCCGGCGATGTCGGACGAAACGATCATGGTGCGCAACCAGGCAACCATCTTCCTCGGCGGTCCGCCGCTGGTGAAAGCGGCAACCGGAGAGGATGTCAGTGCCGAGGATCTTGGCGGCGCCGATGTGCACACCAGGCTCTCCGGTGTTGCCGACCACTATGCGCTGGACGACGACCATGCGCTCGCCATCTGTCGCCGCATCGTCAAAAACCTGAATCGGAACAAGACTGTAAGCCTAAACTTACAGAGATCGATTCCGCCGCTTCATCCGGCGGATGAACTCTACGGCATCGTGCCGACCGACCTGCGCCAGCCCTATGACGCACGCGAGGTGATTGCGCGCATCGTCGACGGTTCCGAATTCGACGAGTTCAAGCAGAATTACGGCACCACGCTGATCACCGGCTTTGCCCATCTCCATGGCATGCCGGTCGGCATCATCGCCAACAACGGCGTGCTGTTTTCCGAAAGTGCTGTGAAGGGCGCGCACTTCATCGAACTGTGCTGCCAGCGCAAGATCCCATTGGTCTTCCTGCAAAACATCACCGGCTTCATGGTCGGTCGAAAATATGAAGCAGGCGGCATCGCCAAGGACGGCGCCAAGCTGGTGATGGCGGTCGCCACCGCCCGCGTGCCGAAAGTGACCGTCATCATCGGCGGTTCGTTCGGCGCCGGCAATTATGGCATGTGCGGCCGCGCCTATTCGCCGCGCTTCCTGTGGATGTGGCCGAACGCCCGCATCTCGGTGATGGGCGGCGAGCAAGCAGCAACGGTGCTTGCCATGGTCAAGCGCGAAGGCATCGAGCGCAAGGGCGGGGAATGGAGCGCCGAGGAAGAGGCGAAATTCAAGAAGCCGATCCTGATGAAATACGAGCATGAGGGCCATCCGCTCTATTCGTCCGCACGCCTCTGGGACGACGGCATCATCGACCCTGCGAAGACCCGCGACGTGCTGGCGCTCAGCCTGTCCGCCGCGCTCAACGCCGAAATCGAGGACACGCGCTTCGGCGTGTTTCGGATGTGAGAATGGACGGTCAACTTCGACGGACAAACGGCGGAACTATACCGGCAGGCCGTTGCTGCCGTGCGAAAAGGCTGAACTGTATGGACCAACCGATTCATCAGCATAGGCGGCTTCGAATCTCAAACAGTGAACTGGCGGCGAGGCAAAATATTCGATACTGCTTATCCAGCATGGGGCAATGGGGACGGGCTGGAAATGAAACTGAAATATTGCCAGGGAACGGCTGCTTCGATACTTTCAGTATTTCTAATATTAACCGCGACCGGCATCGGCTCGGCGGAATCGCTCGCGGGACGCAAGGGAGACGTGCGTTTTCCGCCGACCTTGGGTTCGGGCGAATGCAACGTTGCCTACAAGGGCTACGTCGCGGCGAGCGGCCATTCGGCTTACGCCACAACCTTTTATTCGCGTGTCGTCGACCTCTACATTGTCTGCGGGACGAAGCTCGACGCGCCGTCCCAGAAGGCGGCGGAAGAGACGGCGCTGCGCAATTGCCAGGCCGGCTTGACACGGTGGAAGCTCAAGACCGCGAGTGGCGGCTGCGCAATTTCGTCATCGAAATAGATACTACCGACCGCAAGGTAGAGCACTCCCTTGGTAAGGGAGAGGTCTACGCCGAGGGCTGGAATGGCTCGCTGGACAGTACCCCCCTCTGTCCTGCCGGACGTCTCCCCCGCATTGGGGGAGATCGACTGTCGCTATCGCTTTCGCCAAATTCCAACATTGAAAGTTCGCAGCGAGGGCAAAGCTGCCAATCTCCCTCCTTGCGGGGGAGATGTCCGGCAGGACAGAGGGGGGTGTTGAAGCGCCCTGCTTCCCATGGACTGCGAGCCTTACATGCGGAGGCTCCATGTTTGCCAAGATCCTGATTGCCAATCGCGGCGAGATCGCCTGTCGTGTCATCCGCACGGCTCGGAAACTGGGTGTGCGCACTGTCGCCGTCTATTCGGATGCCGACGCGAGATCCCTGCATGTCGAGATGGCCGACGAGGCGGTGCATATCGGCCCCTCGCGCGTCGGCGAAAGCTATCTGCGCGGTGATAAGATCATCGCCGCGGCCTTGACTACCGGCGCACAAGCCATTCATCCCGGCTACGGCTTCCTGTCGGAAAATCCCGATTTCGTCGACCAGGTGACGGCGGCGGGGCTCATTTTCATCGGCCCGTCGGCGGCCTCGATCCGTGCCATGGGGCTGAAGGACGCGGCCAAGCGTCTGATGGAAAAAGCCGGCGTTCCGGTCGTTCCGGGCTACCATGGCGAGGCGCAGGAGATCGTGCTACTTGCCTCCAAGGCACGCGAGATCGGCTATCCCGTGCTGATCAAGGCACGCGCTGGCGGCGGCGGCAAGGGTATGCGCCGGGTCGAGCATCCCGATGAGTTTTCCGAAGCGTTGTCCAGCGCGCGGCGCGAGGCGAAAGCTGCGTTCGGCGACGACCGTGTGCTGGTCGAAAAATATGTCGACAAGCCGCGCCATATCGAAGTGCAGGTGTTCGGCGACAATTTCGGCAACGCCGTGCACCTCTACGAGCGCGACTGCTCGGCGCAGCGCCGCCACCAGAAGGTGATCGAGGAATCGCCCGCGCCCGGCATGACCGAGGCTTTGCGCAAGGCGATGACGGATGCGGCGGTGAAGGCCGCCAAGGCGATCAATTATTCAGGCGCCGGCACCATCGAGTTCATCGTCGATGCCTCGCAAGGCCTGAAAGCCGACCGCTTCTGGTTCATGGAGATGAACACCCGTCTGCAGGTCGAGCACCCCGTCACCGAAATGGTGACCGGCACCGATCTGGTCGAGTGGCAGTTGCGGGTCGCCAGCGGCGAAAAGCTGCCGAAGACGCAAAGCGAGATCGCGCTTACCGGCCATGCCTTCGAGGCGCGCATCTATGCCGAGGACGCGGCAAAAGGTTTTCTGCCGGCAACGGGCACGCTGCATCATCTGAGATTTCCAGACGCGGCCCCGCCAGGCGCCACGATGCGCATCGAGACCGGCGTGCGGGCGGGTGACGCCATCTCGCCGTACTACGATCCGATGATCGCCAAGCTGGTCGTCCACGCCACGGACCGCCAGGCGGCTCTGGAAGCGCTTGGCGCGGCGCTATCCCGGACCGAGATCGCCGGCTCGACCGTCAACACCGCCTTTCTTGCCGCTCTCGCCGCCGATCCGGATTTCGCCGCAGGCGACGTCGACACCAGCCTGATTGGCAGACACCAGGCGGCTTTGACGATCGTCCCGCCGCCGAGCGGAGAAACCATAGCCGCGGCCGCAGTCGCAGCCTCGGGGGCCGGAGCATCGCCGTTGTCAGACGATCCGTGGTCGTCGCTTGCCGGTTATGCCCATTTCCACAGCGTGGCGCGACGCACATGGCTGAAGTTCGGTGAAGACGATATCGCGGCGAAGGTTTCGGTGCGGCCGGATGGGCGCTTCCAGGTCGCGCTGGAGAAGCCCTATGACGACACCAATTCGCATGATTTTCGCGCCGCGCCGCGCCTTGCCCGCTGGCCCGGCCACATCACCGTGTTCGAAGGCGCCGTTGGCTACACCTTCGCCGTGTCGGACCCGTTGGCACGGGCCGATGAGGCGGCGGCAAGCGCCGGCAGCCTGCGTGCGCCGATGCCGGGATTGGTCAAGCTGGTGCGCGTGGGAAAAGGCGATACGGTGATCAAGGGCCAGCCGCTGCTGATCCTGGAGGCGATGAAGATGGAGCACACCATCGCCGCGCCGCATGACGGCGTGATCGCTGAGATCGCCACCGAGGGCGCGCAGGTGACCGACGGGACGGTGCTGGTGCGGTTCGTCGGGGAACAAGCCGCCTCGACCGCTGTAGCCAGCTGACGGTTCGAAGGTAAAAAGAAAATGGCCGGGACGGACCCGGCCATTTCTCTACGCTACTTGGTCGCCAAGTCGGCGATTACTGCGCGATCGGCGCGTATTTGCCGTCATGCCACTGGTTGATGTCGTAGCTGGCATTCTTGAGATCGCCCTTCTCGTCGAAGGTGACATCACCGACAACGGTGCTGATCGGCGTGCCGTTCTTCAACGCTTCGGCAACCTTGGCCGGGTCGTCGCTGCCGGCACGCTTGATGCCTTCGGCGAATGCCTGGATGGTGGCGTATGAGAACAGCGTGAAGCCCTCCGGCACGAAACCGCCGGCCTTGATCTTCTCGACGGCAGCCTTGGCTTCCGGCTTTGCCTGCGGATCCGACGGGAAGACGAACATGGTGCCCTCGCCGGCCGGGCCGGCAACCTGCCAGAATTCGGGCGAGGCGATGGAGTCCGGCATGATCAGCTGGAACTTCAGGTTCTGTTCCGCCGACTGACGCAGGATCAGGCCAGCTTCAGGATGGTAGCCGCCGAAATAGACGACGTCGGCTTTCAAGTCCTTGAGCTTGGTGACGAGAGCCGAATAGTCCTTCTCGCCAGCGTTGATGCCGTCATAGTAGACCTCCTTGAGGCCGCCGGCATTCATCGTTGCCCTGACGGCGTCAGCCACGCCCTGTCCGTAGGCGCTCTTGTCGTGCAGGACGACGACATTCTTGCCGGCAAACTTCTTGGCGATCCATGGGCCGATGAAGGCGCCCTGCGCATCGTCACGCGTGTAAAGGCGCATGATCGTCGGCCAGCCGGCCTTGGCGGCCGCGTCGGTCAGCACCGGGTTGGAAGAAGCCGGGCTCATCATCAGCGCGCCGGCTTCGGCATAGACGGCCGAGGCCGGAATGCTCGAACCGGAGCAGGCATGGCCGTCGATGAACTTGACGCCATCGGCGACGACGCGGTTGGCAACCGACACGGCCTGCTTGGGATCGCACTGGTCGTCTTCGATATCAAGCTTGATCATCGACCCGTTGATGCCGCCAGCGGCGTTGATCGCGTCGGCAGCGGCCTGTGCGCCCTGCTTGAACTGATCGCCGATTGTGGCGAGCTGTCCGGTCATCGGGCCGATCACCGCAAAGGTGATGTCATCGGCGAATGCGACCGGCGTGCTCATCATCAGGCCGAATATGGCTGCGTTCAAAATGCTCAATTTTTTCATTGTTGTAGAACTCCTCCACTCACGCGCGGCCGCCCCGGCCGCGCTTCTTCCAGAGAGGCCGGACAATTTCATCCTTCATTCGGCCTGTCTAGGCGCATTGGCGCCGCTCGATTGGGCCTGCGAGACGTCATCCACGCAAAAAGCCACGCCAGCCTTGTTCCGGCTGGTCGTGGCTTTTTTTGCCCGTCGAGCAATCTCGAGGCGCCCCCGCGCCTAAGAATCCCGCTCAGCTTCCCTGTGTCGCGCACGACTGGGCCTTGCGGCCTGCCGCGTTCTCTTTCTTGACACCGTGACCGTCTTGCGCGGCCTTCGTTCCGCCGGGTCTGGCCGTCTGTGCGGCCTTGATCCCGGAGCTTCCCTGTCTTCGATAGCCTGTCTGCGATCGGCAGATTTCAGTGCATGGTCATCCATTCGCGGGCTTCGCGCAGCGCGGTGGCGATCTCGACCTTCGACATGGCCGCCGACAGTTCCGAGCGCAGTTCCGCGGCGCGGGCCGAGCCCTTGATGGCGGCGATGTTGAACCATTTGTGGGCGGCAACGACATCGGTCTCGCAATCGCGGCCGGTCGCATACATCATGCCCAGTTCGAAAAGGATGTCGGCCTGGGCAGTTGCTCCCATGGCGCCGAAACCTGCTTCAAGCATTTCAAAACGTGCCATTTCAATCCCCTGTTTTCCGGCCCCTGTCAGGCTCCCGAGAGCTGCCTTCTTTCGTCTTGCCGGCTGCTCTTCCGATGCTTTCGAGAATGCCGTGCAGGCTTGAATCCGTCGTTAAATGGCGTGCTTAATTTGAGGAAAACAAAGCTAAAACAAGAGGTAAACGCCGAATATCGTTAAGGATACAAACCCAGCAATTCAGCCTGCTTGCGTCAAATTTGACGAGAGTTTTCTCACGCGGAGGCAAGACTTCGCTAACCACGGCAGACAAAGGCGATGCGCCGAACGTTTCATTTCGTCGTCGAGGAGGCGCTTTCAGGCGGCTTCAAAATCCCAAAGTCTTCCGCTACGGCACCGCTTTTGTTTTGCCGGGAGCTGGATTAGCTTACGTTTGCGTAAGCGGCAGACCGGCGAGGCGGAGCGTCCGGCCGGACATCCACAGGGAGGAAGACATGTTTCGAAAACTGAGCCTGGCCCTTGCGGCCACATTGATCGTGGCGGGTGCGGCATGGGCCGATCCGATCGAAGGCAATTGGAAGACGCAGGCCGGCGAAACCGCGGCCATCGCCGGCGGCGGCTCGTTTTCCATCACCCTCAGGTCCGGGAAATATGCCGGCAAGACCATCGGCTCGCTCAAGGCGACGGGCGACAACAAATATGCCGGCAACATCACCGATCCGGCAAACGACAAGACCTATTCGGGCAAGGCGACATTGTCGGGCAGCTCTCTCAAGATGAGCGGCTGCGTGCTCGGCGGACTGATCTGCAAGAGCCAGACCTGGCATAGACTTTAATTCTGCATACTGATATCGGACGGTCTCCAAGGCACCAACGGAGACCGTCCAGTCATGCTACAGCCTCGCGAACTCAAGGGCCGCAATGCGATTTCCTATGCTCGCTGGTCCTCAGGCAAGCAGGCCCAGGGTGACAGCCTCGCCCGACAAACCAAGAACGCCGAGACCTTCTGTGCAATCCATGGATTAAGCCTCGACCGACAATTGGTCGACAATGGCGTGTCAGCCTTCAAGGGTGGAAACCTCGACCTTGAGGCCAGCCTTGGGCAGTTCATTGCAGATGTTAAGGCCGGGACCATCCCTAGCGATACGGTCCTCCTCTTGGAGAACCTCGACCGCTTCTCGCGCATTCATCCCATGGATGCCCAGCCAGTCCTCTCCGAACTCCTCAAGACCGGCCTTACCTTGGTGACCCTGCAAGACCAGCGAGTCCATACATACGACGACTACCGCGCAAACTTCGCTAGCCTCATGATGTCCCTCATGTCCATGCAGGCGGCCTATGAGTACAGCGCAAAGCTATCGCATCGGGTGGGCGAGGCATGGTCCCGCAAGGCGCAGAAGGCCCGTGAGGCAGTCGCCAGTGGTGCCGGGCGGGTCAAGGTCGCGAAGCTACCCTTTTGGATCGACCGGGAAACTTACGGCCTCAATGCCCGTGCCGACGACGCCCGGCTTATCTTCGAGCTTGCCAAGGAAGGTCACGGGCAGCAGGCCATTACAAAGCTACTGAACACTCGCGGCATCCCCTCACCCGGAGGGAACTCATGGGCTCAAGTAGTGGTGGGCGATGTCCTCCGCTCACCAGCCGCCTATGGGTGCCTTGTCCTTAAGGGCGAGGAGGTGCCGGGCTACTTCCCTGCCCTGATGACCGAGACCGAATGGCTGGCCACCCGTCAGCGCACCAAGGCCCGACAGCACAGCAGACAGGTAGGCCGCACATCAAACCTGTTCTCCCGTATGGTCCACTGTAGTCACTGCGGCTCCTCAATGGCCCTCACGTCCTCGAAAAAACGCGGTATGTCGTGGGGCTACTTCACCTGCACCGGGAAGACATTCAAGCGCACCGAATGTGCCGCACCCAACTGGCGATATGACCAGTTTGAGCGAGAGTTGATTGACCGCATTGGCTTCTTGGCTGTTCCTGTACCGCAGGACCAAGCGGCCCCCGATCTCGCAGGGAAACTTGAGGAGACCATAGGTGCCCTTGAGGCCAAGCAATCCAACGTCCTTGCCGGTATCGCCGAGGCTGAAACCGCCGATGTCCGCAAGGTCCTCTTGGGCAAGGCCGATGAACTAGCCCGCCAAATAGAGGCCAAGCGGCGGGAGATCGTGGCCATCCGCGAGAATGACGCGAGGTTCAGTGAGAGCGCGGCGGCTGTCATCGACTTCGAAATGGATCAGGATGAGATCAGGCGGCTGGCCAAGGAGGACCGAAAGGGAGCCCAAGGGCTGATCTCCAATCTTGTGGCTCGCATTGACCTTGAGAGCGACAGCAAGACCCTCAGGAGGGCTGTGGTCACCATGCGCAGCGGTCGTAGCCATGCGCTTGTTTTCGACGACACCGGAGAGCCGGGCTGATTACAGCGTCATAATGAGAGAGATAAAGGTCCGTGAGCATCTGCTAATCTAAAAACCCGCTCATAATGTACATAGAAGCCGAACATTAGCGATAACTTATGCAGGCAAACGATCACAGCCTCATAATGATACATGCGAACGGCCTCGCTCACGTTTCTCCACCCCTCTTCCCCTGTGTCCCCTGTTTTTGTCTCGGTGGTGCGTTCTGTATCGCCGGGGCGCCTCGACTACATCTTGCGTCCATTGATGTACCCATCACAACATCTAGGCCATCATGACCTATACCGCAGAGATTGCCGCTTCCCTCGAAGCCATGCGTTCCGCCCCTAAGGGCACCTCACTTGCCTCGAAGTTCTCGACCACCCGCATGGGGCACCAAAGCCGCCATGCCCCACTGCCTGTACGCTACACCCGGACAGCCCGAAAACTGGCTCACTATGGTGCCATGACCCCCGAGGGCTGCTCGGTGCGAGACCTCCAGCGAGCCCGCGACAACCACCGGCTCCATGTCGACGGGATCAAAGTCGTCCTTGGTACCCTCTGGTCCTTCCGGCTCATCGGGTGGCTCCCATCGGACACGAACTATCTGGAATACGACCAGATAGTCGAGATCGTAGCCAGCGGCACCCTCCGCCCTCGGGACACCCAAGACCTCATGCCCGAGTGGTTCACCCGCCGACATTCTGCCGGTGAACTAAAGGCCTTCCGTGACGCCAACGGCGCATAGCGTTTCCTTGAGTCTCCGAGCGGGCCTGAGAGGCGTTCGGGTTTTCCCAACTCCTGCACCGCCTCCTCCAATCAATCGACTCAGGACGGCCCTACCCCCGCAAGAAAGGCATCCCCATGAACATGCACATCACCGGCCTCAGCCGCCGTCGCAACTCTGTAATCGCAGCCGCCGCTGCCAAGCGTGACAGCGCCGAGTTCAATCACAAGGCGATCAAGGCGCTCGCAGCTAGAGGCATCGGTCGTCCTGCTGTCGCGGAACTCCTGGGGCTATCCGAGGGGACCGTCAGACGCCTTCAGTACACGCCGTCTCCTGCTTATGATGCGGAACTACGGGAGCGGAAAAACCATCGTGAGCCATCCACCCGCTTCCTGTCCGATGCCGATCTTGCGTGGGAGGTTTCGATGTGTGGAAGCCGTGGCGACATGCGGGCCGCCGTCCAAGACTTTCTAGCGGACTTGTCGAGCCGTCGCCTCACGCAAGGTGATGTGGCTGAGTTGCTGAGGATCTCGCAACAGGCAGTATCCAGGCACGTCAAGAGCTTGTCGAGATATGGTTACGTATCCAACACCAAAAAAGGCAATGAAAGCTGTAATAGACAATCAAATCAATTACATACTCTACAACATAGCTATATAGGGAAACTCAAGCCTCCCTTCTGGCGGTATAAGTCGGCAAACCCATAGATGAGACGGCTTCGCCGTTCATGGGATAAACGACCGTGCTGCCAGCTTCGCTTGGCGGGAGACAAGATTGATAGTCATCAATGATGATCATTCTAATTTGGTCTCCTCATTAATAGATAGCTCGGGGCCTATCGCTTGTCCCATGAACGGACGAAGTCCGTCCCATCATGGGTTTACCGATGGATATCCCGAGTTACACCACATCCCACCAAAGGACATCGCCATGTGCGATATCGGATTAATCCTCGGCCTCACCGCCGGGGCCGCAAGTGCTGCCAGCGAGGCAGCTACCGCGAGTAAGAAACAAGAGATCGCTCTCTCCAACTACCAGCTTGACCAAGCCGCCAATGAACGCGAGTTCATCGTGAAAACCAATGCCGCCAACAAGGACGGCTATCAGGCGACCCTCGAAGGGGATCGCGCGAAGTCCCTCGCGGTGGCCTCAGGCTCTGGCATGACCGGTAGCACCGCTGGCCTTCGAGTGGCCGAACAGTCCCGCCAGTCGGCATTGTCCATCGCCAATGCCAAGGACCAGCGAGAGGGTGCCGCAGCGAACTATGTGATGGCTGGCAAGTCCCAACAGATACAGACCCAGAATGCCATCAACAGCGTAAGGCCGAACCCGATGACATCCATGATGGATATCGCGACATCCGGCCTCAAGAACTACGGCGCTTTTCAGTAACCCCAAGGAACCCCTATGGCATCTCCCGTCACCCGGGGACACCCGCGCGACTGGCGTGTGGGCGTCCAATCTTCTGACCACGGCTACCAGTTGCGTTGCCGCCAAGTCCTCAACGAAACCCGACCCTGCGACTGTCCCGGCTGCACTCGCAATCGCTCCGGCGTCTCCCGCTACTGCGGACCCCACCGGGATGCCGCGAGTTCTCGGGGTGACCCACTTGCTCGCCTCCCCGCTCGAAACGAACTGGCCATCTTCAAAAAGGCCATGGGCATCTACATGCAAACGGACCCCAAGTTCGCCGCGCGTGTGGCGTTCGACCTGAGGTCCCTTGAGCGGCGCGTGTCCCTGCCGCAGTCGTTCTGCCTCGGCCCCGGCGACCTCCACCCGAAGCTCCCGCAGGTCGCCAAGGCCAAGGGCCTCCTGGCCAACTGGCAGCACAAGGAACAGCGGACCTATACCGAAGCTGTCGTCCACGCCGTTGCCCTGATCGGGTGGATGCAAGTCTACTTCCATGCTGGCCCTGCCGGGGGCCTCTGGGATAACCGCGAGCGGTTCCTTGAGACCCGTGCGGGTGCACTCATGGGGGACTTCCGCAAGACCATCGGCCCCGCCACGCTCATCAAGAAGGCCTCAGGGGCAACCCACAGGCGTCTCGGCCACGACCTCGTCCGCAACGCCCAACACATCTACGGCAAGGCCTTCTGGTCCTCGGCCGTCTCCACCAATGACGGTCAGCCTATGACCATCCTCGACTACACCAAGCGAGCCCTCAAGGCCGCTGCACTTCTCTGAAGGAAAATCACCCTATGTCCTACTCTTCCGATGACGGCATGATGCGTATGCCCAATCCGATCGACCCCCAATCTGGCTGGACCGATCGTTCCGACAACCCCGGCTATGCCAGCGGCTCCGCTCGCGGTCCTGCCCCCGAGGGCAAAGTGTTCATCCCCGGCATGAACACCTATGTCGACCTCGACATTGCTGAACAGCTTGGCCTCACCGGGCCTCAGGGGAACTCCAGTGCCCCGCCCCCTGCCGCCTTCGACCCCCGCGCCGTCCCAGCCGGTCACGACCCCTTCGAAGACATCGACATCGAGGAACTGTCCGAAGCGGACCTTGAGGCCCTCCAGCAGGAACTTGAGATCGAGACCGATCAGGAGCCCGGCCCCTCGGAAACCTTCGACGCGATTGCCGATTGCTTTGACCCTACCGCGTTTGACGATGGTCTCAACGCGATGGTTGCAACAGGCGACTTTGAGGACACCCTTGGGCGCCTGTCCGAGGCCACCGGCTTGGACGCCGCCACCGCCTCAAACTTGATTGAAACGACAGTGATGGAAACGGCTCCGGTTGCCTCCGAGTACATCGGTGGGGATCGCTGGGACGCTCTCGTTTACGCGGCCTCCCGTACCGATGACCCGTTCGCCCGGCGCATTGTGACCGATATGGTTGCTGGCAATCTGGACGGGTCGAGACTGGCGGGGGCCTATGACCTCTGGTTCCAGTCGCTGCCTGATGCCGAGTGATCTCAATGCTCGGCTACATCACTACAGCTTACACCCTCGCGGCCCTCACCGCGTGCCTTCTCGCCCTATTCCCCTTGTCCTAACTCACTGAAAGAAACTTTTCATGACCCCCGAAACTCTTATAGCTCTCCGCGCCGCCATTCAGGCCTTCAACGCCGATGCGGTCATTCAGTCTCGCTACGCACCTGTCTGCGCTGAGCTAGACCTCCTGCTCTCTTTAATCGACGTCGTCGAACGTGGCAGCCACGAAGGAGGCAACATCTGACTATGGCCAAGAAACCAGTGACCCGCGAGGAACTCCTCGCCCAACTCGAAACCCTCGACCACTCCACCGAAGTCGGCAAGCTCACGGCAGAGGTGTCTCGACTGACCGAGGAAAACGCCTCGCTGATCTCCCAACGTCGGGAGTTGGAGCGACAGCTTAAGCAGGAACGCGACACAGTTCAGACCATTCGTGACGCGCTGCGCACCGTGGACGTCCCGCAGCGCAGGTATGGCGATGATCGGCCAGGCTACACCGAGATGCAGGAAGCCGCTGCACGGTCTAGCCGTATGGCAATGGCCGAGGTCCAAGTGGGCATCCAGAGTGGCACCCATGATCCTGCAACGGGCTTGCCCTATACCGCCGACACCAAGCCGCAGCGCGTGTTGGCCGCAGGGGCACCCAAGGTGACCAAGTCTGAAATGGAAGCGTTCTTCCCCGCCCTCAGCGGCCCCGACGTGGACGTGACTGTCGCCGCCGACGAAATGCTTGAGAGTGAACTTGGTGAACTCAAGACGGCCTTGGCCATCGCCAGCGGCAGCTAAAGCCTATCGAAGTTTCCCGCGCTTCCTCCATTCCCGCTTTCGTATCTCACATCCGTTCTGATGGGATCAGGCAGGGGCGCGGGTTGCCTTCAGGTGCCCATGCGTTTTCGGCAGTCAGCGCATGGGCGCCAAGTGGTTGATCTATCGGTGGAAAGCTTTGGCCAGCTTCGCCCGCTTTCTCAGGATGTAGAAGGCCCTGAGAATGACCCCGTCATCCTCTTCCTCAGATGCAGACAACTTTTCCTCGAACTGCGCTTCCTCAACATGGAAATCCTCCGCCTTCGAAGGCATGTTGCCCCATCCCCAAGCACACGCGTCCCAATGGCTTTCGCAAGGGACGACGCGCTGCCCGATGACTTGGCCCTGTTTTCCAAAGAATACGATCTTAAAGTTCGTCATGATCTCGGCTTTCCAATGTATGGCTTGATTGCCGATGCCCATGTTTCACACATCAGACTAGGAATGAAGAGAGCTACCGTAGACGCTGCACTAGTGTGGAGAAACGACTACCGCAAAGGCTCTCTTGGACGTGAGCGTCAGCGTCTACATTCCTCTGCAACAAAGTTCCCACCCCCAAGCGGCCCCATTACTTGATACAGGGGCGGGTTGTCAGAAATAGTAAGTGACGGGTCCTTCAGAGTAATTTCAATCGCTTTTCCGACGGGCTTCCACCGAGGGACTTCTTTTTCTATTGCGGCGTTTGGTGCCAACTGGGAGTCCCACCAACAACACGGAGAGGCATCATCGATATGGAATATCGCGTAAATGCGCTGACCAGACATGTAGCCATCAACATAAAACGTCCCGTGCAGGTTGCCGCAGCCTGCACGTTCTGTCTCCGTCTTGATAAACTTTTCTCCGCACTGATATATAAGGTGCTGCGCCGCGCGTTCTGCCGCAAATACCCGATCGGTTTTTGTGTCCTTCCAGACCACACGATCAAGCGGACATTGTTCTGCGTATGCGATATTTAGTGCTGCGAGTAATGCAGTAAGGACAATGACAGGGCGCACGTTCCATCCCCAGTTTCAGCCCCCATGGGCGATACGCTCAGCACCGGGAGGCCGACAACCCGCTGCTCAATGTGTTGGCGAACAAGCTGCATAAGGCTTCACTGCATTGCAACGGGTAATTCAGACCCGCCCGTCGTTTCACCGCCCCCTACTCCATATCTGGCACATCGCCGCCTACAAAGATTGTCGTCGGGTCACCATACTCGCCTATTGCTGGGTTCGCTTCCCGCGACCATCGCGATCAAAGGCGGTTACTACAATGAGCTTGGGAGCCCTCTGCTGCGGAAGTGTACTCTCTGACATGTTGGTGCCTTTCCTCGGCCCGGTAGTCGATCTCACCGCGTCTTCGTCTGTGCCCCTCGACTGAACCCAAGCTAACCGCAGGAACCCATACAGCCACCTCGCGCTCCAATGAAGGGTTTTGTGACGACAAGCGCCCAAGCCCCCCGAAGATTGATGCAGGCCGAAGCGACGCATCCGAAATCGAGGAAGTAATCACATCCACGGGTGAATAACTTCAATACTTAGTGGCGCCGATGTGCAGAACCACTATATTAAAATCATTCGAGTCAACTGAGGGGGATGTGGTGACTCAACAGAAATTTCTTGAAGAGAATGCCGCCACGGTAGAATTGAAGCTGCCTCAGCTTGACTACGGCCCGATAAAGGTGGTGGTTGGCCAAGTCCGAGCCGTACTGAGGGCCGCTGAGACCGTCACGGCAACACAAGTCGGAGAAGTCGCCGTCTCGGCGCGGATTAAAGAGCCACTCTACGCGCTAGTGTCAGGTGAACGCGTTATCGTGACCACGAGACGGATGGCGCAGCGGCCGACAGAGGCGGATGGCCTCCTCTACAGAGCTATAGGTGGTGATCTTTTGTGGGTCAGTCACCGACTGGTTGACGACATTGAGGCTGATGCCGCTAATCGTGGTTGGCCCGCCGTGACCCAAGATCGCGCGCACCAATGGGCTGACCGATTCTTCTTTCGCACTGAGAGCCGTAGTCCTGACGGCTCAGTCGACGCAGAAAAGCGCGGCCTAAGATCTCCGCAAATCGGTGCCCTGCACGCCATCGGCGCTCATTGGAGCCTTAGCACGGCAACGGCAACTGTCATCATGCCGACTGGAACCGGCAAGACCGAAACTATGCTGTCGACGCTCGCGGCTTATGTCCGCACGCCGATGTTAGTAGTCGTGCCATCTGATGCTCTTCGCGCCCAGACGGCGAGGAAATTTCTGACCTTTGGTCTTCTGCGTTTTCTTCGGGTCTTGGCGCCAGATGCATTCAATCCGATTGTTGGCATAGTCACCAAGGTTCCAAAAACGGCGGACGCTCTCGAGATATTTGATCGCTGCAACGTAATTATTGGCACGATGGACTCGCTGGCCGACAGCGCTGCGGAGCCACTTTGGCCCGAGATCGTGAAGCGCGTGGGTGTGTTGGTAATCGACGAAGCGCACCATATTGGGGCGACGCGTTGGTCCCGTTTCCGCGAAGCTTTCGCAAGCAAGCCGATCCTGCAATTCACCGCTACGCCCTTCCGCCGCGACGGCAATGTGGTCGACGGCCAGGTGATCTACAGTTATCCGCTGCGCACTGCTCAAGCGGATGGCTACTTCAAGCCGATCACCTTTGAGCCGGTGTATGAAGCCGTGCCTGCACGCGCAGATGAGGCGATTGCAGAGACGGCGGTCGCCCGTTTGCGGGCCGACCTGCAGGATGGATGGAACCACCTGATGATGGCTCGGTGTGTCAGCATTGACCGAGCCAAAGCGGTACATGCGATCTATGCGAGGCGGGCACCGGAGTTGAGCCCGATGTTGGTGCACTCCGATTTGCCTGACGCCCCCCAGCGCATCGCCGATTTGCTAGCTGGAAAGAGCCGCATTGTCGTATGTGTGAACATGCTGGGCGAAGGGTTTGACCTGCCTCAGCTTAAGGTCGCAGCGATCCATGACCTTCATAAGAGCCTTGCGATCCTGCTGCAATTCACCGGTCGCTTTACCCGCACCGCTGCGAACGACATCGGCGATGCGACGGTGATTGCGAATATTGCTGAACCAAACGTATCAGTGGCGTTGGAACGACTCTACAGCGAAGACGCCGACTGGAACGAATTGCTTAGCGAGATGAGTTCCGAGGCTGCGAACGATCACGCCCGCCTGACGAAATTCCTCAACGAAGCGAAGCGCCTCGATCAGGATAGCGACGACGAGGATGTCGCTATTTCGCACAAACTTCTCCGTCCCACTCTCAGCACGCTAATTTACGAGTCGGAACAATGGACGCCGCGAAAGTTCCATGAAGGCCTCCCAGCCAGCCTTTCGCCCTATCGAGTGTGGCTGCATGAGCAGTCGAAGACCTTGTTTTTCGTCACGCGGTCAGAGCCGACAGTGAAATGGAGCCGGTCAAAGGCGGTCAAAGATCGAACTTGGACGCTTTTCATTCTGCACCATGACACGGCCCGTAAGCTGCTTTACCTGGCTTCGACCGATCACCAGACCAACTTCGATCCGCTAGCCATAAAGGTAGGTGCCTCGACGCCGCTTCGTGGCGACGTCATCTTTCGGTCAATGGGTCGTATCAACCGCCTTATCTTTCAAAATTTAGGACTGAAGAAGCATGGTCGCCGGAACTTGTCCTACGCGTCATACACAGGAGCGGAGGTCACGGAGGCGCTGAGCCAAGCTGAGAAGGCTGGATCGGTGAAGGCATTGTTGAGCGGCATCGGGTGGGAAAATGGCAAGCAGGTCACCATAGGATGTTCGGCGAAAGGGCGCGTCTGGTCACGCGAGCAGGGCTCGGTCCCGCGCTTCAATGAGTGGTGCGAGGTTGTGGGCGACAAGCTTATCGACATCGGAATTGATACCAGCAAATTGATCGACCACGTACTGTTGCCCACCGTGGTGACCGATCTGCCGGACGCAGAACTGCTCAGTATTGAGTGGCCGGTAGAAATGCTTCGTCAGGCGGAAGATCGGATTGAGTTCTCCACCGGAAAGAACACGGCATCGCAGACAACCTTTGAGCTGTCCATCGTCGGAATAGATCGACCCAATAATGCAATCGACTTTGAGCTGATTGAGGCTCTCACCGGATCGTGGGGAATGTTCCGATTCGCGCTGGGCGGCCCCAATACGTTCACCGTCGTCCAGACGTCAGGGGACCCTGTGACAGTGGAAGTCGGCCGCATCAGAGGGGAACTTGCGTGGTACCTCTCGGAGTATCCGCCCCTTTTCCGCTTTGTCGACCTCTCCGAGTTAGACGCCAATCTGCATATTGTCCCTCAGTCTCCCTACGATCTCAAGATCGATGATGCCCGTTTTGAAGCATGGGAATGGGGTGGGGTAGACATCACTAAAGAGTCAATGTGGAAGGGAGGCGTCCGTCGCGACGACTCTGTGCAGTGGCACGTGGCCAAGAAGTATATTGCTGACGGATTTGACGTGGTGTTTGACGACGACGCCAGTGGTGAAGCAGCCGACTTGGTCTGCCTGAGGGTCGAGGATGAGTTTATCAGGCTGGCGTTGATACACTGCAAGTTCTCTGGCGGCACTACCGCCGGTGAGCGTGTAAAGGACGTGGTCGAGGTCTCATCGCAGGCTGTAAGGTCGGTTCGCTGGGTGGGCAAATTCAATCAGCTTTGCCAGCACCTGAAGTCGCGTGATGAAGCGTTGAAAGAGGGAGCCCGCCCAACGCGCTTCTTGAAGGGGAAGGCAGCGGACCTTACGCGCATTATGAAATTGAATCGGTTTCAGCCCATCCGAGCGGAGATATTAATCGTGCAACCGGGACTTCCGAAGACGAAGCGGACGGACGGTCAGTCCGCCGTACTTGCCGCCGCGCTGACTTACCTAAAGGAGACCGTGGGAATCGATTTGCACATCATCTGCAGCCCGTGAAAGGCGTCCCGTAGTCATCCAAGCTACAACACGCTGACCGTTTGTGTTGGGCGGTCCTTTCGGCACCCTAATCTGCGCACCGGTCGTCTCCACGATCACAAGGGCGTCGTCAGGCGCTGGACGCTGTAAAAATTCGCGCTGAGCGTCAAGAGCATTGCGGTTAACTCGGCCAGGTTGGTTGAGATAGATGTCGATAGATGGTTCAAGGTTACTCAAGACGGTCCTGGAGCGTGCGGGCCTAACTACCCGAGATAGATCGATGTTCTTCCGAGTTCACTCCTGTGGGCATTTGAAGACATCGACGGTCACCGGGATGATGCATCTATCGGCTTTGCCCGACAGGCGATCATAGACGATTAGCTCTCGACCCGAGATGAGGGGCTGCCTACTGGACCCGAGTACGAGTATGGAGGCAGCGATAATGATTGCTCCCGCCGTTAGTATCTTTTCCATGGTTTCCCCTTCTAAGTATTTCGGTTTGCTTTTTCTACTTTCGCACAGCGTTTCGGAAGCGTATATGCTCTGCTCCAACAATGGGGAGAGACGTATATGGGATGGCGTGAAGATTTGATTGCACGACACACTGAGGCTATCGCCAATATGAGCGAAGGCGTCGAGTGGCTCGAATCCGGTAAGCAGCAGATGAACGACGTTGACTCAGATGGGAAGGCGACGAACATGAACGCCGACATCATCGCCCACTACAAGCGAGCGATTGAAGGTTTGAACCACGTTGTCGACAGGCTCAAGGCGGACATCGCCCACGACAAAGGGGCATAGTCCTCTTCCTGAAAGGCCTCAGTTTCCTGTGGCCCGTTCTTTCTGAGAGCTGAGCTTGTTTTCTGAAGAGGGGGGCTCGTTCCTGAGAGTGTGCGTTATGCACAAGAAAACATGCGTACCGTGCATTGACGTGCCTCCCGAATAGCGGCATTCGTAAACCAATCCGGTGCGGGAATTTCCGTTACGGATAAGGGTGCCGGTGGGAGACGCTGAGGTTTGGACGCCCAGCGTCCCCCTCCGACTAGCGCAGTGATCGCCACCTCCACTCGGTCTGGAATCGAGTATCATTGGCGCGGTTTCGACTGCACTATCTCCGGTGTAAGGCCACAAGTGACTCGATGACAAGAGTCCCAAGTGTTTGCACCACAGGTATTTTTAGTTTTCCCCAACCTGCCCTTAAGCTGGATTCTCCTGAGCGTACTTTTTCTTTCCAACAATCTTGGTTCCGCACCAGGGGCAGAAGCTGATGGTAATGCCGGTATCACGAGCAAAGCGCCCTTCATTGGTTACCGGCAACATATAAAAAGTGTTCGATTCCTCGCTGACGAAATTGCTGACAAAGATGAACTTCTCCTCGTCGACAGCATCCTTAAGCAGGTCGCAGCAGCTCGGTGCCACGTCCCAATCGAAGTTACCTCCGATGTGATCTTTGTTCTGATCGACGTCGATTCGGTTTGCCATATTTTTCCCTTCCCGCTTCGGGCGACATACGTGCGCGCGTCTAGGAATCGAGTCAAGGATCGTGGTCCTCGATATCCGGCATGAGGACCCCTTCCTCCCGAGCAGCCAACCTAAAGCACCTTCGGACCTCCTGAGTGGTCGCCTGATCAGCCAGTGCTGCCATGCAGACCCTCACGGCCAGGTTCCACTTAGGGCCACGCTTGGTCCACCCGAGGAGAACCTCGGATGCAGCCTCCACGCTCCCAACGTTGTAGCGGTGCCCCTCAGGGGTCCTCACGGGGACCTTGGGGCTGAACCAATGCTCTGCCATCTGTAAAGTGACCACCCAGGTTCTTGCGCTGCCACGACGGCCCGGCGGATTGCCTACACATCTGCGAAAGAGCAGAGTAATCCCAAAGCGAGGGACTCAATGGCGACGCTACCCAGCACCGAGACCATCGATATCACGAGTGGACTTAGGGACGCTCCCGTTCAAGGTGATTACACTCCGGGGTTCAGGAAGACGCGGTTCAAGTGTCCACGCTGTCCTGTGGTCTCTCTACAAACGTGGACCATCCCGTACAAGAAAGACTTCAAGATGGTCGGTGGAAGAAACGGGCATGTTGAGGAGATAATCGCGGACTTAGGGATTTCAAAGTGCGTAGCATGCGGAGGTCGTTCGCTTTGGTTCGAAGGAACGCTGGTTTACCCGAGCCACTCCGGTGATCATCCGATTCCCCAAGATCTTCCTCCTCAGCTTCAAAAGGATTTCGAGGAGGCTGCAGCGGTCGCTGACGCCAGTCCTAGGGCTGCGGCGGCTTTGCTTCGCATGTGCATCGAAGGCCTTTGCAAGTTTGTCACCCAGAAAGACAACTTCGACGATGCGGTTCATGAACTGGAAAAGCAGGGTGTTCCAAAGCAGATAACTGTAGCCATGGATGTGGTCAGAATGACCGGCAACGAGGTCTTACATGCTGCTCGCCTATACGGCTCAGATGACCCCGGGACCGTGGCGATTCTGTTCCGTCTAGCCAACTCTATCGTACAATGGGCGATCACTGAGCAGAAACAGCTCCAAGAACTCGTGACTCAGATCGGCCCCGAGCGGTTCGCAAAGAACGAAGCTGCAAGGTTGAGGAAAGCCGAGAAAGCCGCCCGTACGGGAAGCTAACCGATCACCACTTGATCTCAGGGCCTCGTGTGAGCCTGCGTTTCAGTTCGTTCGCATTGAGGAGAGCCGCAAGGTCCTCCGCGTACATCTTGTCCAGGCTCACCGCAGGGTGCCCCTCGGGGTCCGCTGGCCGTCCGGGGAGACGTCATACACCGTCCAACAGCCCTCGGCGTCCTCGCGGATGTCGTATCGCTGCGCCATGGTCCCGGACCTTTATGAGAAAAATTCGTATCCCCAAATGTTAGAGAGGGGTAGCCCCAGTCCCCCCGTGGGGGTCCACTCGGTGCGGGAGATACTTTAGCAATTTGTTTGACGGTGCCTTCGTCCGCACCAAATCACCCGGACCGAAGCCATGTTTCCAGCTATGCGCCCAACGCATTCCGTAAAATAAAAGCTAAGTCTGGCACAAGCTCTGATCGACCGCACCCTTACGACATGATGACGGGGCCTCGACGGGCCCCGTTTTCGTTTTGTCGACACATCCTGCGCCGGTGATGCTCGATACCCGCCGGCGGCTATCCAAACCGACGCCGGCGCCGTCGAAGCCCCGTCAACCATCTTGAACCGCAGATGAACGCCGGCATCAGAGCCGGTTCAGTTGCATCAGGGCATTCTCCGGCGTGTTGAAGGAGACCGACCCAATGCTTGCTCGCCGCTTCACCATCGTCTGCCTGCTGGTGAGCCTGTTTGGAATGTTCTTCGCCATCCTCGTCGCCGAAGCGGGCCGTCCGGCCCGCGCCTGGGACGAAGCCAGTTCCAGAACCTGCCGCCTCGCCTGCCCCACCCATCTTCGCAACTGAACAAAGAAACCAAGACCTCGAAAAGAAAAGCTGAAACACCATGAACCGCATCGCCGCCAACACTCTCAAGACCCTTCGGCTTCTGCCGCGGGCGGCGCTTATCCTGACGGTTCTGGCCGCTCCGGTTCTGGCCGTGCCGATGATGCGCTCCGATGCCGGCTCGACGATCGACGCACCAGCCCTGAAGAAGTCCGGCGTCGGCTTTGTGCTCCTGGTCAGCCTGCAGCGCGGTTGAAGAAAAACGGCGCTTTGGCCGCCTTCGGTCGCGACACCCCTCCCAAGTGCCGATCCAAGTCTCTATATTGAGCCATGGAAAAGCGAATCTACCCACAAGCCATCGAATCTGTCGTCATGCCGGAGCCTTTTGGCCGGCAAAGCTTTGATAGCGCCGAAAAGGCCGTCAAGGCACTGCAGGCGCTTTACGACCGCAACACCAAGTTCCTGCGCGACTCCTTCGCAGAGCTGGCGGCAGCAGGCGGCGACAATGGCAAGCGCTACCGGGCCTTCTATCCGGAGATCGGCGTCACCACCAACTCATTCACCCAGATCGACTCGCGCCAGGCCTATGGCCATATGCCGACGCCTGGGCATTTTTCCACCACCATCACCCAGCCGGGCCTGTTCGAAAGCTACCTCGTCGAGCAGTTGCGCCTGATCATGCGCAATCATGGGGTTGCGGTCACGGTGTCGGAATCGACCACACCCATCCCGCTGCATTTCGCCTTCCTTGAAGGCACCCATGTCGACGGCGCGACGGCGGAGCGCATCAAGCGGCCGATCCGCGACCTGTTCGACGTGCCGGATCTCGATGGCACCGACGACCAGATCGCCAACGGCACCTTCGAAGTCGCCTTCGGCGAGCCGAGGCCCCTGGCCCCTTTCACGGCGCAGCGCATTGATTATTCGCTGCACCGGCTGTCGCACTATACGGCGACCACGCCGCAGCATTTCCAGAACTTCGTGCTGTTCACCAATTATCAGTTCTACATCGACGAATTCGTCGCCCGCGCCCGCGACCTGATGGCCAATGGCGGCGGCGGATACACGGAGTTCGTCGAGCCGGGCAATGTCATCACCAAGGGCGGGCAAAGCGCGCCCAGTGAAGGCGTCGCAGTTCCCCGCCTGCCACAGATGCCGGCCTATCATCTGAAGAAATCGGGACATGGCGGCATCACCATGGTGAATATCGGCGTCGGGCCTTCCAACGCCAAGACCATCACCGACCATATTGCGGTGCTGAGGCCGCATGCCTGGGTGATGCTCGGCCACTGTGCCGGCCTGCGCAACACCCAAGCGCTGGGCGACTATGTGCTGGCGCATGCCTATGTGCGCGAGGACCATGTGCTGGACGACGATCTTCCGGTCTGGGTGCCGATCCCGCCGCTGGCCGAGATCCAGGTGGCGTTGCAGGAAGCCGTCGCCGAAGTCACCGGCCTTACCGGCTACGACCTGAAGCGCATCATGCGCACGGGCACCGTCGCCACCATCGACAATCGCAACTGGGAACTGCGCGACCAGCGTGGCCCGGTCCAGCGTCTGTCGCAATCTCGCGCCATCGCACTCGACATGGAATCGGCGACCATCGCCGCCAATGGCTTCCGCTTCCGCGTTCCCTACGGCACGCTGCTGTGCGTTTCGGACAAACCGCTGCATGGCGAGTTGAAGCTGCCCGGCATGGCGACCGAATTCTACAAGCGCCAGGTGGCGCAGCACCTGACCATCGGCATCAGGGCGATGGAGAAGCTCGCGGAAATGCCGATGGAGCGGTTGCATTCGCGCAAGCTCAGAAGTTTTTCGGAAACGGCGTTCCAGTAGGCCGATACCACGCATCGCGTAGGCATTTCTCATCTTGATTGGGCCGCATTTCTGCCGATAAGCAGGCGGCATGGAGAGAGCGAGCTTCGGGACATTGCTGATTTCGGTTGCATTCCTGGCAATGCTGGCCTGTTCGATCGCGCTGGTGGCCGGGTTTTTCGGAACGCTGCATCCCGCCTTCGATTCCTTCTCGCATTTCCGCGTCCACCTTGCCGTGCTGATGGCGCTTTGCGCACTGCCGCTGCTGGCCACGACATTTCGCCTGCAGGCGGCCGTGGCACTGCTTTTTGCCGTGGCGGCCTTCGCCACCACTTCCGGGTCGCTGTCCTTCTCCCGCCTGTGGCCGGTTCAGGCCGCCTATGAAGCCAAGAACGAAGACCGGGCGATCTACAAGCTGCTGCAGATGAACCTGCGCTACGACAATCCAACGCCGAAGAAGGTGCTGTCGCTGATCGGCCGGACCAGTCCCGACGTGATCACCCTGGACGAGGTATCGGCGATGTGGGCGACCGAGCTTGGCTATATCAGCAGCGCCTATCCATACCGGATCCTCTGTCCCTATCCCAACGGCATATTCGGCGTCGCGCTGCTTTCGCGGCGGCCCTTTGCCGCCGGCACCGAGGCGCGTTGCGAAAGGCGCGGCGCCATGGCGACAGCGACCGTCGACTTCGGCCGCATCGACGTCGATGTCGCGGCGATCCATCTCAGCTGGCCGTGGCCACGCGAGCAGTACTGGCAGATCGGCGAGTTGACGGAGCCGCTTTCCGCGCTCGGCGGGACGGCCATCATGGCAGGCGACTGCAATGCCGCGCCGTGGAGTGCCGCCGTGCGGCGGGTCGCGGCGCTTGGCGGGCTGACCGTGATGCCTTCCGCCGGCCCGACCTGGATCCACATCAAGCTGCCGGACTTGCTGCGGCGCTTCGCCGGCCTGCCGATCGACCAGGTTTTCAGCAAGGGCGGTGTGACCATCCATTCCGCGACACGGCTGGAAGACACCGGCTCGGATCACCTTCCGGTCATGGTGGAGTTCTCGCTCAGGCCGAACCAGCAAAAGCCGCTCGATGAACATGAAACCGCGACCGCGGCCATTGTTCAGACCGGCAAGACGCCAGGCTGATGGATCAGGGCCTGACCAAAGCGATGACGAGATGCTGGACATGGCCGCCGTCGCGATGCTCGCGCGCATCGAAAGCGAGCTGCTTGGCCTCATATGCGGCATTGGTGGCCTTGATACGTCGCTGTGCCTCGCGACGTGTCTTGTAGCAGAACCGGTCGTCGGCAATCCTGAGGCCGGAGATCGATCTTTCCGTGGCCCGCATCATCTCCCTGGCGATGCGGCCATGGGTTTCCTCATGGGCGCGGACGCCGGCGAAGAACCGCGTCCAGCGCTTCCGGAGCGTCGGAGTGGTGGCCGAGGCGACACGCGGAAACGTATAGAAGAGATTGAGCGTGCCGTTGGCACGCCGCAAGCGGCAAACGCCATTGTCCTGGCTGGTGTCAAGGTCCCAGTCCACCGCGTAGCCGGTCAGCGCGATGGCATGCGTCATGAAGCCGTGCTTCGGCCCCTTGCGGTCCATAGCCTGCATCAGCGCCAGCCCCGTGTTCCCGGTGATGTCGTAGGTCCGCGTCTTGACCACCACCCTGGTGCCGGCCGAGGCCGCCGAAGCCAAACCGAACAGCGCACCGATCGCCACAAGGCATGCCAGAACCGCCAGGCGCATTGGCCATCTCCTTATCGTCAAGGAATGGAACCATAAGCGCGCGGCAGTTTCAACAGTCCTAATGTTTCACATGCCACGGGAGACCCCGAGCCGTCGTCGGGGTCTTTGCACGCTGTGGCCGGCGCGGGCCTACATGCCCTGGTAGACCGGGCCTTCTCCGCCTTGCGGCGGCACCCAGTTGATGTTCTGGTTCGGGTCCTTGATGTCGCATGTCTTGCAGTGGACGCAGTTCTGCGCGTTGATGACGAAGCGCACATCCTTGGCCGTGGGATCGGCGGCGGCATTGCCATCCTTGTCGACCCACTCGTAAACCCCGGCCGGACAGTAGCGCGTCGAGGGGCCCGCAAAGACATCGTGCTCGGACCGCTTCTGCAGTTCCATGTCGCCGACAAGCAGGTGGACCGGCTCGTTTTCCTCGTGATTGGTGTTGGACAGGAACACCGAGGACAGCCTGTCGAAGGTCAGCACGCCATCGGGCTTCGGATAGGCGATCTTCTTGTGCTGGGCGGCAGGCTCGAGCGTCGCATAGTCGGCCTTGCCATGCTTCAGCGTGCCGAAGGGCGAGACACCGAACAGCGTGTTCAGCCACATGTCGAGGCCGCCGAGGCCGACACCGACGATGGTGCCGAAGCGCGACCACAGCGGCTTGACGTTGCGCACCTTCTTCAAATCCTTGCCGATGTCGGTCGCGCGCCAGGCTTCCTCGTAGGAAGCGAGTTCGTCGTTGGCGCGCCCGGCACCGATCGCCTCTGCGACATGCTCGGCCGCCAGCATGCCGGACAGCACGGCATTGTGCGAGCCCTTGATGCGCGGCACGTTGACGAAGCCCGCCGCACATCCCATCAGCGCACCACCGGGAAAGGAGAGTTTCGGCACCGACTGCCAGCCGCCCTCGGTGATGGCGCGCGCGCCATAGCCGAGGCGCTTGGCGCCGTCGAAAGTCCCGCTGATCGCCGGATGGGTCTTGAAGCGCTGGAATTCCTCGAACGGCGACAGATAGGGGTTCTTGTAATTGAGGTGGAGGACGAAGCCGACCGCCACCTGATTGTCCTCGAGGTGGTAGAGGAACGAGCCGCCGCCGGTCTTCAAGTCAAGCGGCCAGCCGAAGGAATGCTGGACCAAGCCCGGCCGGTGGTTCTCCGGCTTGACCTGCCAGAGTTCCTTCAGGCCGATGCCATATTTGCCCGGTTCGCGGCCATCGGAAAGCTTGTATCTGGCGATCAGCTGCTTGGCGAGCGAGCCGCGAGCGCCCTCCCCGATCAGCACATATTTGCCCATCAGCGCCATGCCGGGTGCGAAACCCGGACCGTGCGTTCCGTCCTTCTCGATGCCCATGTCGCCGCTGACGACGCCGGTGACGGCGCCTTGCTCATTGTAGAGCAGGCCGACAGCGGCAAAGCCCGGATAGATCTCGACGCCGAGCGCCTCGGCCTTGGTCGCCAGCCAGCGGCAGACATTGCCGAGCGAGACGATGTAGTTGCCGTGATTGTTCATCAGCGGCGGCATCAGCATGTTGGGCAGGCGAAACGAGCCGGCAGGACCAAGGACCAGGAAATGGTCTGATGTGACCGGCGTCTTGAAGGGATGGCCGTCCTCATCGCGCCAGCCCGGCAAGAGCCGGTCGATGCCGATCGGATCGACAACGGCGCCGGAGAGGATATGGGCGCCGACCTCACCGCCCTTCTCCAGGACGACGACCGAAAGCTCGGGATTGACCTGCTTGAGGCGGATGGCAGCGGCGAGGCCCGCCGGTCCGGCGCCGACGATAACCACGTCGAATTCCATGCTTTCGCGTTCGATGTCGCTCATCAACCCCTCCGCACTGGCTTATCCCATTCGGGTATCTTGCTGGCTCCCGCGCTGCATAGCGCATCAATTGACGACAGGAAACCGGCGCATACGTGACAATGCCGTTTTGGCCAAAAAGTCGCGCATTGCGAGGCTGGAAGACTGCTTTTCGCCCGGCATTGCCTGCGAAGCGCGCGTTTTTAATTGTTCGACGGCTTGCTTATCGGCCATACTTCACGCCATGCGCATTCCTGGGCCAGCCGGCTTTTCATCGACGCGCTTTCTTTTCCCGCCCGGCCGGATCCGCCGGGCGCTCCTTTTGGCCCTTCTGATGCTGGCGCCGCATCACGCTGCCGCCGACGAAGTGAAGGTCTGGGCGGCAGGCGCCTACTCCTTCTCCGACGAGCTTGGCGGCTTTCGCATCACCGGCGCCTCGGGCATCGGGACGAAGGACGATCCGTTCGTCATCACCGAAGAGCTGAATTCGTCAACGCCGGTGACGCTGACGATCCGCACGACAAAGCCGATCCAGGCCTTCGGCAAGGCCGGCGAATTCGCCAACGGCATGATGTATATGCGCATCGAGGTGCTCAACAACAGCGGCCAGGCCTGGGTCGAATTCCAGTTCGAATTGCAGGAGATCCTGAATCGGCCGAGCGTGTTCGGCGACGGGCTTTCCTTCGACCAGCGCAACAAGACGCCGGACAATATTTTGTCGAGCAATTTCGCCGATTTCGATCGCGATTTCGAACCCTATGACCGGCTGCTGTTCCGGAATGGCAAGGTCGACCCGTTGAAAACCGCCAGGTTCGAATTCCTGATGACCGACTACACGCCGCGCTGGACCTTCTATCTGGTGCAGGATCCGCGCATACCGACGGGGTGAAATATGCCGATATCTAAGCGATGCCGGCACGCGAACGGTGGCTCCCTGCGCTCCCGGCTGCGGCAAAGATGCGGGCGCCGCTGCGGGAATATTCGACTGTGATCGCCAACTAGTTGGCCGTCTCCGGATCAACGCCAAGCGAGGCGAAACGCTGGGCAAGCAGGTTGGTCAGCGGCGTTGAGGTCGATCAGCCCCGAATCCCCTGCAGCCGCGTGACAACGGTCAGATCGCTGATCACGTAGGACACCGCTTCGAAATTCGGCTGCACCTCGATCTCGGCGCTACCGCTCGACAGACGCGTGGCCAGCACATTGGAAGGCGCGGGCCGGAGGGTGTGATTCCGATCCATTCGCTGAGAGACGCCCGTGGCGGTAGGGGCGGGTATTACATGTCGGCTATTTCAAGAGTTTTAAACATAAAACTAATACTGCCACGACCTCGCCCCCGGCCAGAGCTGCCGCCCCCAAGATTAAGATTAATATTTGCCAAAATCAATTCGCCTATGAGATTTGTGCTCATGTCTCCTATTCTTACTCCTTCCAAATCAATAACGTCTATGAAATACGCGGTTGCCCCTCCAAATATTAAGCTGCACGGTCTCTTAACATATCCACAGCTGCCTTCGTAATTCCAATTCATATCCGGTGTAACCAGCTTCGCAGTCTGACTATCGAAATCGATATTTATTCGGTCCAAACTAACATCGTGGAATGAAAAGGAATTTATGAAATCCTCTGGTTTGTCGATTTTCTCCGTTGCCATTACAATATCCGATCTGTGTAAGTGCAGACACCCGCACACTTGTCTTTTACTCCGAATCTCAGCCTGCCACCAGCGCGCCGCCCAAGTATGCGGTGAGAGTGCACTATTTCCTTTGACCGCTGTCCAGCAATTCCGTTGTTCGACTCATGTTTGGAACGCATACATTCGGTGAAGGTGCGCATTCCGGGTCCACTCTTGATGCATGGACACGTGGGATAAAAGTGCACGCCTTCCTGATGACCGACTATACGCCCAGATGGACCTTCTATCTGGTGCAGGATCCGCGCATACCGACGGGGTGGAGCAAGAGGCCAGCCTTGCAAATTGCCGCCACGCGGACGAATGTGAATCCATGACTGCTGCTTCCCCAAACAACAGACCTGATATTGCCGACCTGCTGGCCTTTTATGCCAGCGCGGGCGTCGACGAGGCGCTTGAAGACCAGCCGGTGAACCGGTTTGCCGAGGTTGCGCCAAAGCCGGCGGAGCGCGCGCCGACCGCGGCGCCTGCGGGCGGCACCGCCGCACAGCAGCGTTCGACAAATCGCCCCGAAGGGGGCGACAGGCCAAATGCGCCACCTGTTTTGCGCGCACCGTCGGCCACGGTTCCCGACGAAATTCAGGCAGCACTTGCCCGCCAATTGGCAACGACGGCAACAACGCTTGACGAGCTTCGCCAGCACATGGCGGCGTTCGACGGCTGCAATCTCAAGGCCACCGCCAAGGACCTGGTGTTCGCCGACGGCAACCCGGAAGCCGCCGTCATGCTGGTCGGCGAGGCACCCGGCCGCGACGAGGACATCGAGGGCCTGCCCTTCGTCGGCCGATCGGGCCGGCTGCTCGACCGCATGCTGGCGGCGATCGGGCTCGACCGCACTTCGGTCTATATCGCCAATGTCATTCCGTGGCGGCCGCCGGGCAATCGCACGCCGACGCCGCACGAAACCGAGATCTGCCGGCCATTCATCGAGCGGCAGATCGAACTGGTCAATCCGAAGGTGCTGATCAACCTTGGCGGTCCGTCGGCAAAAACCCTGCTCAATACGAGTGAAGGCATCCTGCGGCTGCGCGGCAACTGGCGCGTCCACACGACGGCATCCGGCATCGCCATTCCGGCAATGCCGACGCTGCACCCGGCCTATCTCTTGCGAACGCCCGCGCACAAGAAGCTGGCGTGGCGGGATTTTCTCGAGGTGAAGGCAAAGCTGCGGGAAGTTGGCTGAGGCTTGGCGAGTAGCCAATCTCCGACATGGATGCCGTACCGATAACCTCCGAGGTAATTGAAATACGTCTGCTCTCGACCTAATCATGCCTCATGACAACACCCCAAACGTCCGCCGGCAGCCTCATTCGCGAATGGCGCACCCGCCGCCGCATGTCGCAGCTCGACCTCGCCATGGAGGCCGAGATCTCGCAGCGGCATCTGAGCTTCGTCGAAAGCGGCCGCGCCGCGCCCTCGCGCGACATGGTGCTGCATCTGGCCGAGCAATTGTCGATACCGCTGAGGCAACGCAATCAATTGCTGCTCGCCGCCGGTTTTGCGCCCAGCTTCGGCGAACGCTCCCTGACCGACACGACGCTGGCGCCGGCGATGGCGGCCGTCGAGATCGTCCTCAAAGGCCACGAGCCTTTCCCGGCACTCGCCGTCGACCGCCACTGGAACCTGGTTTCGGCCAATGCCGCCATTGCACCCTTCCTTGACGATGTCAGCGAGGCTTCGCTGCTGACGCCGCCGGTCAACGTGCTTCGCCTCAGCCTGCATCCCGGCGGCATCGCACCGCGCATCGTCAACCTTCAGGAATGGCGAACGCATCTGCTCGAGCGCCTGAAACACCAGAACGACGCGAGCGGTGACCCTGTGCTGGTCGAATTGGAGCGCGAATTGCGCAGTTACCCGTCCGGCTTGAAAGGCAGCCGGCCGGTGTCCGTCGAGCCGAATGCCATCGTGCATCCGCTCAGGCTGGCGCATGGCGATCAGGTGCTGTCGTTCATCAGCACCATCACTGTCTTCGGCACGCCGCTCGACGTGACGCTTTCGGAACTGGCGATCGAATCGTTTTTCCCCGCCGATGAACAGACGAGGACAGTGCTGGTTCGGTTGGCGAAGGAGCGAGCCGAGCTGTCGTAATCACCCTTCAGGCAAAGACGCCTTGCGCGTGCGGGTGCGCTCCAGGCCAAGCTGGCGTTCGCGCCAGATGATGAAGATGCCGGCGGCGACGACGATCAGGCCGCCGACAAGCATATGGAGCGTGGCGACGTCGCCGAAGACGAGATAGCCGACGACGACGCCGAGGATCATCGAGGTGTATTCGAACGGCGCCACCACCGAGGCCTCGGCATGGCGATAGGCCGCCGTCATCAGGATCTGGCCGAGGCCGCCGCAGAAGCCGGCGGCAACAAGGAGAGCTGCCTGGAGCGGCGTCAGCGCCTGCCAGCCGAATGGCAGCGACAGCAGCGACATGACGCTTGCCGTCACCGAAAACCACAGCACGATGGTCGCTGTGCGCTCGCTTTGCACGAGATTGCGCACCAAGAGCATGGCGACGGCCGAGATCGCCGCCGCGACAAGAGCGGCCATGACGCCAAGCACTTCCTGATCGTCGAGCGCCTCGTCGGAACTCAGCAGCGTCAGTTCCGGCCAGGAGATGATCAGCACGCCGACCAGGCCGACCGCGACCGCGCTCCAGCGATAGACACGGATGGCCTCGCCGAGGAAGATCGAGCTGAACACCACCACCAGCAGCGGCTGCGCGTAGTTCAGCGTGATCGCTTCCGGCAGCGGCAGCCGGGTCAACGCAAAAAAGCCGAGCCCCATGGCGCAGACGCCGACAAGGCCGCGGGCGATGTGGTTGAACGGACGCCTGGTGGTGAAGGCAGTGCCGAGTTCTTTCCTGAAGGCCAGGAAGGCGATGATCGGGAAGATGGCGAAGAAAGAGCGGAAGAAGACAATCTGGCCGGCCGGAACCGTGCCTGCGGCTTTGATGCAGGTCTGCATTCCGACGAAGACCGCCACCGACACGATCTTGAGCATGATGCCGGTAAGCGTGTCGTGCCCGCCGGCATCATCGCCGGCTGTGGCCGAGGGGCTGCCGGGGCCTGCTCTCACGCTCCCGACGCTTCCCGGATCGTCGTCCAGATACGCGCCGGCGTTGCCGGCATGTCGATGTGCTTGACGCCATAAGCGCGCCAGAGCGCGTCGGTCACCGCATTGAGTGCCGCAGGCGTCGAGCCGATGGTGCCGGCCTCGCCCGCGCCCTTGATGCCGAGTGCATTGGTGGTCGAAGGCACGTTGCGGGTCTCGAAATGGAAGAACGGGAAATTGTCGGCGCGCGGCATGGCGTAATCCATGAAGCTCGCCGTCAAAAGCTGTCCATCCTCGCCATAGATAGTGTCCTCGGTCAGTGCCTGGCCGATACCTTGCACGACGCCGCCATGCACCTGGCCGGCGAGCAGGATCGGGTTCACGGTGACGCCGAAATCGTCGACGATGGTGTAGCGGACGATCTCGGTCGCGCCGGTGTCGGGATCGATCTCGACCTCGCAGATATGGGTGCCGTTGGGATAGGTGCATTCGTCCTGCACGAACTCGCCAAAGCCCTTGAGATCGTCTGATGTCTTGGCGGCCTTGGCGATAGCGGAAAAATCGATCGAGCGATCGGTGCCGACGATGCGGGCAACACCATCAGACAGCTCAATGTCGCCGGCAGAAGCCTCCAGTTCGTCGGCTGCGATGCGCTTGATCTTGTTGGCCAGATCCTCGCCCGCGCGGGAAGCCGATACACCCCCCAGCGGAATGGAGCGCGAGCCGCCAGTGCCACCGCCGGCCTTCAATTCGTCGGTGTCGCCCTGGCGGACATGGATCTTGTCGATGTCGAGATTGAGCTTTTCCGACAGGAACTGTGCATAGGCGGTGGCGTGCCCCTGCCCGTTGGTCTGGGTGCCGATCTTCAGCGTCACCGTGCCATCGCCATTGAGTTCGACGAAGGCCGGTTCGGAGCCCGGAAAGGCACAGGCCTCGATATAGGTCGCCATGCCGAGACCGCGGATTTTTCCGCCGGCCTTCGATTGCGCCAGCCGCTCCGGAAACGCTTTCCATTCGGATTGCTCAATGGCGCGCTCCATATGGCCTTCGAATTCACCGGTGTCGTAGAGGCGGCCGGTTTGCGTCCGATAGGGAAATTGCTCCGGCCGGATGAAGTTGCGGCGGCGGATCTCCTCGACAGGCAGGCCGAGATCGTGGGCGCAGGCATCGACCAGCTTTTCCAGCAGGAAGGCTGCTTCCGGTCGGCCGGCACCGCGATAGGCATCGACCGGGCAGGTGTTGGTGTAGAGGCCGGTCACCGAGACGTCGAGCGCCTGGATATCATAGACACCGGTCGACATGGTGACGCCGATATAGGGGATGAACGGACCGTATTGCGAGATATAGGCGCCGATGTTGGCGAGCAGGTCCACCTTCATGCCGAGAAAGCGGCCGTCCTTGTCCAGCGCCATTTCGGCCGTGACGAAATTGTCGCGCCCTTGCGCGTCGGTCAGGAAGTGTTCCGTGCGGTCGCCGGCCCATTTCACCGGGCGGCCAAGCCGCTTTGCCGCTTCCAGCACCAGCGGATATTCGCGGTAGACGAAGCTCTTCGGCCCGAAACCACCGCCGACATCAGGCGTGATGACGCGCAGCTGGTCTTTCTTGATCTTGAACACGCTGGCCAGGATATACTGCATGGAGTGCACGCCTTGCGACCCGGTGGTCAGCACGAAGCGCTTCTCCTCGACGTTCCATTCGCCGATCGCGGAGCGCGGCTCCATGTAGTTGCACACCAGCCGGTTGTTGACGAACTCGATGCGGGTGACATGGGCGGCCTTGGCGAAAGCCGCTTCGGTCTTTTTCTTGTCGCCCATGTGGTAGCTGAAGGCGCGGTTGGAACCAAGCTCCGGCCAGACCAGCGGCGTGCCTTCGGCAAGTGCATTTGCCGTCCCCGAGGCCGCGTCTTCGCCGTCATAGTCGACATCGATCAGTTCGGCGGCATCCTGCGCCAAGGCTCGGCTGTCGGCGACGACGAAGGCAACGGCATCGCCGACATAGTTGACGCGGTCGCGGCACAGGATCGGGATGTCGCGCGTCGGAGCCTTGGTGCCGTCCGGCTGTTCCTGCATGACGCCGGATTTCAGATCGCCGAGATGGGCAAGATCCTTGCCGGTCAGCACCAGATGGACGCCAGGTGCCGCCTTCGCCGCCTCGGTCGAACCGATGGTGAAGCTGGCCTTGGCGACCGGCGAGCGCAGGACATAGCCATGCAGGACGCCAGCCGGCTGGATGTCGTCGGTATAGCGGCCCTGGCCCTGGATGAAGGCGGCATCCTCGCGCCGCAGCACGGATGCGCCCATGCCGAATTTCGGTGTGACGACGGTCATGGATGCCTCGTGATGATGACAGGAGAAGGAACGCCTGAAATAGGCATTGCCTCAGTTTTGTCGAGGGGCGGTTTCGTGTAAAGAGCGCGGACTTCAAATTTCTTGGACCAGCGGACACAATCCGCCGCCAACGCAATCGACAGGAAAACCCACGGAATGCGCACGGACACCGGCCAGGTCTTCAAACTCGAAGACTATCGCCCCAACGACTACCTCATTCCGAAAACCGACCTTACCTTCCGCCTTTCGCCAGACGCAACGCGTGTCACCGCCGTGCTCACGATAGAGCGTCGTGACGACGTCTCCGTGTCGGCACCCCTGGTGCTCGACGGCGACGGGCTGACCCTCAAGCGCATAGAGATCGACGGCAACAAGGTAAAGCCGGCGGATCTGCTGGCGACGCCCGATCAACTGACCATCCTCAAGCCGCCGGCGGCGCGTCGCTTCCAGTTGCTCATAGAGACCGAGGTGGCGCCGGCCGGCAACGAAGCCCTGATGGGCCTCTACCGCTCGAGCCATGTCTACTGCACGCAATGCGAAGCCGAGGGCTTTCGCCGCATCACCTATTTCCTCGATCGTCCCGACATCCTGTCCGTCTACACGGTGCGCATAGAGGCAATACGTGACGAAGCGCCGCTGCTCCTGTCCAACGGCAACCCGGTCGACAGGGGCGACCTCGGCGACGGCTGGCACTATGCAGTGTGGCACGACCCTTTCCCCAAGCCGTCCTATTTGTTCGCGCTGGTGGCCGGCAATCTCGGCCAGCTTGCAGACAGTTTCGTCACGCTATCGGGCCGCACGATCGAACTCGGCATCTATGTCGAGCCCGGCAAGGAGAAGCTGGCCGGCTACGCGATGGATGCCCTGAAGCGGTCGATGAAATGGGACGAGGAGGCGTTCGGCCGCGAATACGATCTCGACGTCTTCAACATCGTCGCCGTGTCCGACTTCAACATGGGCGCGATGGAGAACAAGGGCCTCAACATCTTCAACGACAAGTATGTGCTGGCCGACCGGGAGACCGCGACGGACGCCGATTTCGCCAATATCGAGGCGATCATCGCGCATGAGTATTTCCACAATTGGACAGGCAACAGAATCACTTGCCGCGACTGGTTCCAGCTCTGCCTGAAGGAAGGCCTGACGGTTTTCCGCGATCACGAATTCTCTGCCGACCAGCGTTCGCGCGCGGTCAAGCGCATCGCCGAAGTGCGCACCTTGCGCGCCCACCAGTTTCCCGAGGACCAAGGTCCGCTGGCGCATCCGGTGCGGCCGCGCCGCTACCGCGAAATCAACAATTTCTACACCGCGACGGTCTACGAGAAGGGCTCCGAAGTGGTGCGCATGATCCGCACAATTCTCGGTGCCGACGTCTTTCGCGCCGGCATGGACCTCTATTTCGAGCGACACGACGGTGACGCGGCGACGATCGAGGATTTCATCAAGGTGTTCGAGGATACGTCCGGCCGCGACCTGTCGCAGTTCGCGCTCTGGTATCATCAGGCAGGCACGCCGAACCTGACGATCAGTTCGACGCACAATCCGGCCGCGCAAGAATTCACGCTCGAAATCGAGCAGTCGGTGCCGCCGACACCGTCCGAAAGCCGCAAGCGGCTGATGCACATCCCGCTGGCTTTCGGCCTGATCGGCGCCGGCGGCAATCCTGTGCCGTATAGCGGCGTCGAAGGCGCCGGCGTCGAGGACGGCGTCATCCATATCCGCAAGCGTCGCCACATGGTGCGGTTTTCAGGCGTCACTGAGCGCCCGGCCGTGTCGCTCAACCGCGGCTTTTCGGCGCCGGTGACATTGTCCGTCGAGCAGAAAGCCGACGACCAGTTCTTTCTCGCCCGCCATGACAGCGACGCCTTCTCGCGCTGGCAGGCCTTCAACACATTGCTGACCGATGCGCTGATCACCGCTTTCCGCGAGGTCCTCGGCGGCAAGCAGCCGGCCTTTGCACCGCGGCTGATCGAACTCGCCGGCAGCATCGCCGGTGACGATACGCTGGAGCCGGCCTATCGAGCACTGGCGCTGGCATTGCCCGGCGAAGCCGACATTGCCCGCGACATCGGCAGGAACATCGACCCCAATGCCATCTATGCGGCTCGCGAGGCACTGGCGTTGGCGATCGGCACTGCGAACCGGGACGTTTTTTCGGGCCTCTACCGCAGCCTTGCCGACAGAGAAGCGTTCAGCCCCGACGCGGCGAGCGCCGGACGACGCGCCTTGCGCAACACCTTGCTGGATTATCTGTCGCTGCAGCCGGGTGGAGCAGCACTCGCTGCCGGGCATTTCCAGTCGGCTACCAACATGACCGACCGCGCGGCAGCACTTGCCGTGCTCGCGCATCGTCACCACGGTTCGCCCGAGGCGGTCGAGGCGCTGGCGGCTTTCGAGACGACCTATGGGTCCGACCCGCTGGTCATGGACAAATGGTTCCAGATCCAGGCCAGCGTTCCGGGGCCGCAAACCGTCGACACCGTGAAGGCCCTGACCAACCACCCGGCCTTCTCGATGGGCAATCCAAATCGAGTTCGCTCGCTGATCGGCACCTTCTCCAGCGCCAACCAGACCGGCTTCCATCGTGCTGACGGCGAAGGCTACTGGTTCTTTGCTCAGACTGTGCTCGAGGTCGAAAAACGCAACCCGCAAGTGGCGGCAAGGCTGGCGACGGCGCTCAGATCGTGGCGTTCACTCGAACCTTTGCGGCAAGCCAAGGCCAGGGAAGCGCTGCTGTCGATCGCCGGCGCCGAAAACCTGTCGGCGGATCTGCGCGATATCGTCGAGCGCACGCTGGCTTAGGGAGAGCGATCTCCCCCCTTGCTCGTGGGGGAGATCGACCATTTCGGCGTTATTTTAGTCGATTTTTAATCTTTTTTCGCCGGACCACTGGACAAGGCGAATCACCTTTGATTCTTTACTGACGATTCGGATGTGCGGCGTTTGCCGGATCGCCAAGCAGCATAGGCAAATTCGGGGAGTGCCATTTATGGCGAAGGCGGACGCGTGGGGCGCGCCCGGAGGGACGGTTTTTGCGCATCGCGAGACGCGCGGCGACGGTCTTGCCGGGAATACGCGGCTCATCGCCGAACCGGCCTACCGGCGGCTTCTGGCCGCCGAGCCGCTGCTGCGCCGATCAATACCCGCCCTCATCATCACCTTCCTGATCGTCATCGCAGCGCTGCGCGTGCTGTCACTGATGAACGAGCGCTACGATGTCGAGCGCAATGCCAAGGCGATCCTGACGCTGGCGGCGGGCCAGTTGGCCAGTTCGCTCGCCACCACCTCGGAAACGGTGCCCGGCGCCATACAGGATCTGCTGGAGACCACCAGCCGTCAGGGCGCGATGGGCCGCAGCCATGTGCTTGTCATCACCGACAGCGCTTTCAAGATCGTCGCGGTCACGCCGCGCTCGATGCCATGGCAGGGCCATTCGCTGGACGGCCTCGTCGAGGGCGGCCAGCCCTTGTTCATGTTCGGCGATCGTGCCGGCGTCATGGACGTCAACATCGGCGGACGGGACTGGTACGCCGCGGTCAGCCTGGCGGATGGCGGAAAGGGCGCATCGGCGGCCCTGGTGCCACAGGACGCGGTTTTCGATGCCTGGCGCAAGACCGTTTCGCTGAACGTCACCCTGTTCGTGCTGACGGCCGGCGTGCTGATCGTCATCCTCTATGCCTATTTCGGCCAGGCCGCGCGTGCGCAGGCGGCCGACCGCATCTACCTCGAAGCGCATCAGCGCATCGACATGGCGCTGGTTCGCGGCCGCTGCGGCCTGTGGGACTGGGACATGGTGCGCGGCAAGATGTACTGGTCGCGCTCGATGTACGACATGCTCGGCTACAAACCCTGCGACACGATGCTGTCCTTCGGCGAGGTCGATCAGATCATCCATCCCGAGGACGGCGACCTGTTCGAGCTCGCCAACAGAATCGTCGCACGCGAGATCGACCACATCGACCAGGTGTTCCGCATGCGCCACGCCGACGGCCAATGGATCTGGATGCGCGCACGGGCGCAGGTCATCGATCCGGTAGCCCCGGAGATCCAGCTGATCGGAATTGCCGTCGACGTCACCGAACAGCGTCATCTGGCGCTGCGTTCCGAGGCTGCCGACCTTCGCCTCAGAACGGCGATCGAGAACATCAACGAATCCTTCGTGCTGTGGGATTCGACGCAGCGCCTGATCATGTGCAATTCCAAATACCAGCAGGACAACGGGCTTTCGGACCGCGACGTGATGCCGGGCACCGCGCGCGCAGCGCTGGAAGAACGCATGCTGGCCTTTGCTTCCGAACGGCGGCTTGCCCACACCAGCGGTCTGCAGGGCGGCGCCACTTTCGAGCGGCAGCTGGCCGATGGCCGCTGGCTGCAGGTCAACGAACTGAAGACCCGGGACGGCGGCATCGTCTCGGTCGGCTCCGACATCACCCAGATCAAGCTGCACCAGGAGAAGCTGGTCGACAGCGAGCGCCGGCTGATGGCAACGATCCATGATCTCAGCCTCGCGCGGCGGGCCGAAGAGGAGCGCTCGCGCGAACTGGTCGACCTCAACCGCAAATACATGAAGGAAACCGAACGGGCCGAAGCGGCGAACCGGGCCAAATCCGAATTCCTGGCCAACATGTCGCATGAGTTGCGCACGCCGCTGAACGCGATCATCGGCTTCTCCGAACTGATGGAACAAGGGCTGTTCGGCCCGCTCGGATCGGAGCGCTACGAAGAATATGCCACCGACATCAACAGCAGCGGCAAATATCTCCTGGGCGTCATCAACGACATTCTCGACATGTCCAAGATCGAGGCCGGCCAGTTTTCGCTGGACCGGGAAGAGATCGATCTTGGCCCGCTGATCAGCGAAACGGTTCGCGTCGTCTCGCTGCAGGCGGCGCAAAAGGCCATCACCGTGGAAACGCGCATTGCCGATGCGCTGACGCTGGTCGCCGATCGCCGCGCGATCAAGCAGATCGTCATCAACCTTTTGTCCAATGCGGTGAAATTCACCGGCCAGGGCGGCCACATATCGGTCAGGGCCCGCAACACATCCGGCGCGCTGGTGCTGACGATCGAGGACAATGGCTGCGGCATTCCCAAGGAGGCGCTCGGCAAGCTAGGACGGCCCTTCGAGCAGGTGCAGAACCAGTTCTCCAAGAGCCATGCCGGGTCTGGCCTTGGCCTTGCCATCTCACGTTCGCTGGCCGAGCTTCAGGGCGGCGCGCTGAAGATCCGGTCGAGCGAAGGTGTCGGCACGATCGTGTCGGTGCGCATTCCGGTGAAGAGGGCCGTGCCGGCGATCAAGGTTGCAGCGTGAATATTTTATCACCATCCCAGGCCTGATCCCACCTCATGGACGCGAGGTGAAACGCTTTGACAAAGTTATCTATTTTATCCACCTTAGATAAGAAAGGTAGACTTTGTCATGCGAGTGACTTCAACAGAATTCCAGCAGAATGTCGGGCGTTTTCAGGACGCTGCCCAGCGTGCGCCGGTCGCAATCACAAAGAATGGCCGGACCCACACGGTACTCCTGTCGGCGGCGATGTTCGAGGTGTTGGTCAAGGGACGAGTCGCCCGTAACGCGGAAGAACTGGATGATGAGACGCTGAACGCCATCGCCGAAAGCGCCGTACCGAGCGAATATGCCGGGCTCGATGCGATGCTCAAAGACTGGACACCGTGAGCCTGCCCAAACCTATCCCGGGTCTGGTGATTTCCTATTCTTACCTCTGGGTGAGAGAACACGAAAGGGTGCCGAAGAAGGTCGCAAAAACCGACCATGCGCCATTGTCGCCGCGCGCCGGGTCGTGGAGGGCCGTGAAGTCATAACGGTCGTTCCGGTCACACACTCGCCACCGGCTGATCCTGCCGATGCAGTAGAAATACCTGCGCCACTCAAAGCCCATCTCTGCCTCGATGACACGCCGTCATGGATCGTCGTGACCGAAACCAATGACTTCCTCTCGCCGGGTCCCGATCTCAGGCCCATCGCGAGAAGCAAACCGTCCCGATTCGACTATGGTATGCTGCCGCCGCGCTTCTACGCCTATCTGCGGGAGAGAATTTTGCAGGCTCACGCACGCCGCGCGCTCCGGCAGATTCGGCGAACAGAGTAGCTGCATGAGACTGGAAACACGAAACGTCTTCAATTCCAAGGGACGATCGCTTCACGGTGATCCCGAACGAAACAAAAGATCAAAGTCCTTCCTGACCTTCTGCGACGTCTCCTTGAGGTGTGCTTCCAGCACACCGAAATCCGGCAAGTCGGTCACCGCCAGAAGCAGATCCGAAAGCCCCGGCGGAACGTCGTCGCGCTCAAAGGCTCCGGTGAGGCACAGCCGCGTCATCTGGGTCAGTGCAAGATAGAGCGCGTAGGCATCGCCAAGCTCCTGCCTTATCCCGGCATCGGCGAAGCCCGGTGCGAGGCGCGACAGGATCTCGGCGGTGCCGGTGGCGCGGCGCCCGGTCTCGACCTGCCCGGTGATGACGGCCACCTGGGCGATGAATTCCAGATCGATCAATCCTCCGGGAATAAGCTTGATGTCCCAGAGATCGCGCGGCGGCTTTTCCTTCTCGATCATGGCCCGCATGTCCGCAGCCTCGGCCATCACCTTGGCGGCGTCGCGCGGCTGTCCAAGCACCGTCGCCACTTCCGCTTCAACCTCGCCGCACAGGCTGGCGTCGCCGGCAATGGCGCGGGCGCGGGCCAGCGCCATGTGTTCCCAGGTCCAGGCTTCCTGGCGCTGGTATTTCTTGAAGGCATCGATATGGGTGGCCACCGGCCCCTTGTTGCCGGACGGCCGCAGGCGCAGGTCGAGTTCGTAGAGCACGCCCTCCGCCGTCGGCGCGGACACCGCCGCGATCAGCCTTTGCGTCATGCGGGTGTAGTAATGCGAAGGCGCCAGCGGCTTGTCGCCGTTGGACTCTTCGGCATCCGGCGCGTGGTCGTAGAGCAGGATCAGGTCGACATCCGATCCGGCAGTCAACTCGCGGCTGCCGAGCTTGCCCATGCCGAGCAGCGAAACCACGCCGCCGGCAATGATGCCGTGGCGTGCCGCGAATTCGGCCGTCACCGCCTTCAACGCAGCCTCGATGGTGAGATCCGCCAGATCGGAAAAGGCGCGGCCGGCCCGCGCCGGATCGATCGAGCCGGCGAGCAGCCGGACACCAATCAGGAATTTCTGCTCGGAGGCAAAAATGCGCAGCCGGTCGAGCACATCCTCGTAAAGTCGGTCGCCCTCGACGAAGGCGGAAAGCCGCGCCGACAGATAGGCGCGGTCCGGTAGTTCGGTGAGCAAGGCCGGGTCGAGCAAACCATCGAAGACATGCGGCCTGCGGGTGATGATCGCCGCCAGCCGGGGGGCGGCCCCCATGATCGTCGCCAGAAGCTTCAGCAGGGCAGGATTGGACTGCAGCAGGGAGAACAGCTGGATGCCAGCCGGCAGGCCGGCGAGAAACTCGTCGAAGCGCATCAGAGCTTCGTCGGCCCGGCGCGTCTGGCCGAAGGCGCGCAGCAGCGCCGGCGTCAGTTCCGTCAGCCGCTCGCGTGCCTCCGCCGACTGGGTGAGGCGATAGCGGCCGAAATGCCAGCCACGGATGACGCGGCAGATGTCGCTTGGCCGCTGGAAGCCGAGCCCGTGCAAGGTCTGCAGCGTATCGGGATCGTCGACATCGCCGGTGAAGACCAGGTTGCCGATGCCGGTCGACAGTTCGGGTGCTGTTTCGAACAGTGCCGCGTAGTGACGTTCGACCTGCTGCAGCGAGGCACGGAACGCTTGAGAAAAGGCAGAAGCATCGGCAAAGCCGAGCATGTAGGCGATGCGCTCCAGGCCTTCATCATCTTCCGGCAGCGTGTGCGTCTGCTCGTCGGCAACCATCTGCACGGCGTGTTCGACGCGGCGCAGGAACCAGTACTGGCGGGCGAGCGCATCGCGCGCCTCGGCGGTGATCCAGCCGCGGGTCGCAAGCTCGCCGAGCATCGGCACGGTCTCGCGGCCACGCAGTTCAGGGAAGCGTCCGCCGGCGATGAGCTGCTGGGTCTGGACGAAGAACTCGATCTCTCGAATGCCGCCGCGGCCAAGCTTGACGTTGTGGCCTTTGACCGCAATCTCGCCATGGCCCTTGTGGGCGTGGATCTGGCGCTTGATCGAATGGACGTCGGCAATCGCCGCGTAGTCCATGTATTTGCGCCAGATATAGGGCTGCAACTCCTTGAGGAAGGCCGCACCCGCGGCCAGATCGCCTGCCACCGGCCGTGCCTTGATCATCGCGGCGCGCTCCCAGTTCTGGCCGCGTGCTTCATAGTAGCGCAGTGCCGCCTCGACCGGGATCGCCAGCGGTGTCGAACCGGGGTCTGGGCGCAGTCTCAGATCGGTGCGGAAGACATAACCGTGTTCGGTGCGGTCCTGCAGGATGCGCACCAGGCGGCGCGTCAGCCTCGAAAACAACTCGGTGGCGTCGAGCGGATCGACGACGGCGGGCGCTTCCGGATCGAAGAAAACCACCAGATCGATGTCGGAGGAAAAATTCAGCTCATGCGCGCCGAGCTTACCCATGCCGAGCAGGATCCAGCCCGACTGTTTCGATGGATTGCCGACATCCGGCAGTTTGAGTTTGCCCTGGCCATGCGCGTCACGCAGCAGGAAGTCGACGGCCGCACGGGTGCAGGCGTCTGCAAGATCGCTCAATCGCCGGACCGTCAGCGCCGTTTCGGCCTCGCCGGCAAGATCGGCCAGCGCGATCAGGAAATGCGCCTCCGCCTTCCACTGGCGCAGCTCCATCATCAGGCCGGATTCCGAGACTGCTTCGGCTGGATGCACCTGGTCGATGGCGGCGCCGATCGCCTTCAGCCGAGCCTCGATCGTCTGCTCGAACAGCCCGTCCAGGATTTGCGGCCGGCGACGTGCGGTATCGCGCAGGAACGGCGACAGATCGAAGACGGCGGCAAGGAAATCCTGGCCCTCCCCTTTGCCTGCCAGGAACTTGGCCAGCCGCGTCAGTCCTTCTTCGCGCGCGGCGGAAGCGATCTCGGCCAGTTCCAGCCGCGCACGGTCCTTGTCGAGCGGGGCAAGCCTGGCAGCCGGCTTCAGCCGCCATCCAGTCTCCACCCGCTTCGCTGCAGTGCTCATCAGTGATCCTCCCGAGCCGGGAAACTCATGACCACGGATAGTCCAGGATTGCCAGGCAAGAGTTCAAGCCGGCCATTGTGGAACGTCATGACCGCCTTGGCGAGGCTGAGGCCAAGACCGGAACCCGGCTGCGAACGGCTCTTCTCCAGCCGCACGAAACGTTCCGTGGCGCGCGCGCGGTCGCCATCGTCGGGAATGCCGTGTCCATTGTCGGTAACCGACAGGCGAACGTCCGCACCGGTTCGCTCCAGCGTGACGCGCACCGCCGGCTGGGCATTGGCGCCGGTGGAATATTTGATGGCGTTGTCGACGATGTTCGACAGCGCCTGGCCGATCAGTTCGCGGTTGCCGTCGACGGACGCCGCCTTGCGCGCGTCTGCTTCCAGTGACACGCCTGCCTCTTCCGCCACCGGCTCGTAGAGTTCGACGACATCGCGCACGGCCTCCGCCAGATCGACGCGGTTGGTGTTCTCCGAGGAGTAGCCAGCCTCCAGCCGGGAGATCATCAGGATGGCGTTGAAGGTTTTTATCAACTGGTCTGACTCGGCAATGGTGCCTTCCAGCGCCTGCCGGTAGTCGGTAGCCTTTTGCTTGCCCGAAAGCGTCGCTTCGGCCCGGTTGCGCAGCCGGGTCAGCGGCGTCTTCAGATCATGCGCGATGTTGTCGGAAACCTGCTTCAAGCCTTCATTCAGCGCGGCGATCCTGGCCAGCATGGCATTGAGATTTTCGGAGAGCCGGTCGAACTCATCGCCAACCCCCGTCACCGGCAGCCTGCCCGACAGATCGCCGCCCATAATGCGGCGGCTGGCTTCCGACACGCTGTCGATGCGCTTCAGCGCGGCGCGGCCGACAAAAAACCAGATCAGCAATCCGCCCAGTCCCATCATGCCGAGCGCCAGCATCAGCGCACGGCGGATGACCGCACGAAACCGCTCCGGCTCGCCAAGGTCGCGGCCGACCAGCATGATCATCTGGTTCGGCAGCCGCAGCACCAGCGCAATGGCGTTGTGGCCCTTTTCGCCCTGCGCCTGCGCATCGTTCTGCTCGGATTGGGTGGTGGTACCCTGCTCGGCGGGAAGGTTGCGCAGGCGCTCGAGCTCTCCCTCGCCAAAGCGCTGATAAGAGAACGGACTGCTGGTCCAGCCTTCGTTCTCGAGAACGCCCGGCTCCAGGCTCTGCACATTGCCGGTCAGGATTTGGCCGTTGGCGTCGGCGATCAGGTAAAGGTTGGCGCCGGGCTGGCGCGAGCGCTGTTCCACCACGCGCACCAGGATCGGCAGGCCACCGCGCTGGTAGGCGCGGGCAAGGCCGAGCACTTCGTCATTGATGGTCTCCTGCGTCTGCGCGGTCAGCATTCGCGCCGACAGCGACGTCATGTAGAAGACGAGTGCCACCGCGCACAGCGCGAAGAGCAGGAAGTAGAGCGCCGAAAGCCGGGCTGCCGTCGTCTTCATGATGGCTGGCACGGAAAGAGCCATGCCGCAGCTAGCCGCTCTTCAGCATATAGCCGGCGCCGCGAACCGTATGCAGGATGGGCTTGTCGAAGCCCTTCTCGATCTTGCCGCGCAGCCGGGAGACATGAACGTCGATGACATTGGTCTGCGGATCGAAATGGTAGTCCCAGACATTTTCCAGCAGCATGGTGCGTGTCACCACCTGGCCGGCATGCCGCATCAGATATTCGAGCAAGCGGAATTCACGCGGCTGCAGCGTTATCTCGCGTGACGCACGGCGGACCGAATGCGACAGCCTGTCGAGTTCGAGATCGCCGACGCGGTAGACGGTTTCGGCTTCCTTGGCGCTGGGGCGACGGTTCAGAACCTCAACGCGGGCGAGAAGCTCGGAGAAGGCATAGGGTTTCGTCAGGTAGTCGTCGCCGCCGGCGCGCAGCCCCGTGACCCTATCATCGACCTCGCCGAGCGCCGACAGGATCAGCACCGGCGTCGTGTTGCCCCTGGACCGGAGACCGGCAATGACCGACAGGCCGTCGCGACGCGGCATCATCCGGTCGATCACCATCACGTCGTAGTCGCCGGCGTCGGCGAGCGCAAAGCCGGTTTCGCCGTCACCGGCGACATGAGCGGTGTGACCGGCCTCGGCAAAGGCTTTCTGCAAGTAATCCGCAGCCTCGCGATCGTCTTCTATGACGAGAATCTTCATAGGGCTGTTATACGCGATTTCGCCGGAAGGTTGAGTGGCAGACATCTGCATTGTGGCCTTTGCCAAAGCGCACCGCGATCAAGATTGCCCGAAGCCGTGCGCGATAAAGCTGCTCGCCGCCGATGTCGTTTGCATCGGATCGCGGAAGCGCTTTTGAAAGTGTGCGGCAGCGGACGATGGGAAGCCCGCTGCCGCCGGGGGAAGGCGCGATGACTGACTAACGCGCGCTCCTCCATGCTTTCCCGCACGGCGGCTCGGGGTATTGAAACTGCCGCACTGGAAAAGTCCAACCTGCCGCCGGAACGCCCTCACCCACCTGGAAAGGCCGAGAGAACGCTCCGGGACCGACCTCAGCCTTTGGCGACGGGCAGCGCGACGAACCGATTGGTGTCGTCGCGGGTGATCTGCATCAGCACTGCCTTGCGGCCGGATTTGACTGCTTCGGTCATCGCCTTGGTGACGTCTTCGGTGCCGTTCACTTCGGTCGAATTGACTGACGTGATGACGTCGCCCGGCTGGATGCCGCGATCGGCGGCGTCGCTGTCGGGATCGACATCGGTCACCACCAGTCCCTTGCCGTTTTCAGACTTGGTAACGGTCAGGCCGAGATCGGCCAGCGTGTCGGGCTTGGCCGGGGCGGCGGGCTGCTGCTGATCGACAGAGGCCTGCTTGTCGCTCGAAGGCAGTTTGCCGAGATCGACCTTGACCGTCTGGCTCTTGCCGTCGCGCCACACGGTGACGTCGACCGATTTGCCAGGCGAGAAGGCGCCGATCAACCGTGCCAGTTCCTTCGGCGAAGCGACGTCCTTGCCGTCGACCTGGGTGATCACGTCACCGGCCGTGATGCCCGCCTTCTTGCCGGGACCATCGTCCTGCGCGCTGGAAACCAGTGCGCCGTTGTTGGACTTCAGACCAAGCGACTCAGCGATGTCGGAGGTGACCGGCTGGATTTCGACGCCGAGCCAGCCGCGCTGCACGGAACCGCTCTTCATCAGGTCCTGAACGACCTGCTTGGCGGTCGAAGCGGGAATGTCGAAGGCGATGCCGACGCTGCCGCCGGACGGCGAGAAGATCGCGGTGTTGATGCCGACGACCTGGCCGTTGAGGTTGAAGGTCGGGCCGCCAGAATTGCCGCGGTTGACCGATGCGTCGATCTGGATGAAGTCGTCATAAGGGCCAGCGCCGATGTCACGGCCGCGGGCGGAGACGATGCCGGCGGTGACGGTTCCACCAAGGCCGAACGGATTGCCGACGGCCACCACCCAGTCGCCGACGCGAACCTTGGAGTCATCGGCGAAGTCGACATAGGTAAACTTGCCGACGCCGTCGACCTTAAGCACGGCGAGATCGGTGCGCGGGTCGGTGCCGACCAGCTTGGCGTCGAGTTCCTTGCCGTCATGCATCACCACGGTGAAGGCCGAGCCTTCCGAAACGACGTGGTTGTTGGTGACGAGGTAGCCGTCATCCGAGATGAAGAAGCCGGACCCTTGAGCAACCGGCCGCGGCTGGTCGTTGTTGCGGTCGCGGTGGCTGAAGCGCCTGTTGCCGCCACCCTGGCCGTCCTGGTCACCAAAGCCACGGAATTCCTTGAAGAAGCGGCGCAGCTGTGGATTGTTGGGCAGGTTGTTCATGCCATCCTGGTCGTCGGACGGGTCGGAGCCATCATCGGCGGCCGGGCTGATCTTGGCCTTGACCTTGACGCTGACAACGGCGGGAGAAACGCGCTCGACGACATCGGCGAAGCCCGGCACCTGCGGCGCCTCGACGCGCACGGCATCGGCCAGAACAGGGCTGGTTCCGCTGGTCAGCGCGCCAACGCCGATCGCACCGGCCACCGCGACAGATGCGACGGCAGCCATGAGACGCTTGCGGGTGACCGAATATGAATTGGGGGCAATATTCATGGATTTCTTATCCTCTTTCAACGGACGCTGCTTGGTCGGCATCCTCAGGAAAGGAGAATTAGAGCGGCACACATTACAGCGCCATTTCCGACACATGAAACTTTGGTAATGTTTGGGAGTCAGGGGACGTACAATCCCCTTGGCTGCCATGTCCGATGTGCTATCTTGTACACAACTCAGCACAAGGCTTTCATAAATGACAGCAAGCACCACCATGACCATCCGGGTCTCTCCCGAAACCAAGCTGAAGCTGGAGCGGATCGCCACCGACACCCGGCGTAGCAAATCGTTCCTCGCCGCCGAGGCGGTCTCGGCCTACGTCGATCGCGAACTCGATATCATTGAAGGCATCAAACGCGGCATGGAAGATGCGGCGGCTGGCCGTGTCGTGCCTCACGACGATGCGATGGCGGAAATCGACGCAGTCATCGAATCGGCGGAAGCCAGGCGCTTGGGCAAGGCGTGAAGCGGTTCGTCGCCTGGTCGCGAGAAGCGCTGGACGATCTTAAGCAGCAAGTTGCCTTTATCGCTCAGGACAATCCTGCTGCCGCCCGACGCCTGGCGGATCGTATTCATGAAATGGGCCAGGGCCTTGGTGAGATGGCGACGGGCCGCCCAGGCCGAGTGACAGGCACATATGAGAAGCTCATCGACCGCCTGCCCTACATCATTGCCTATGAGTTGCGCCCAATCGCTGGCCGTCAGAGCGTCGTTATCCTGCGCGTCATTCACACGTCGCGAGACTGGCCCTCGGAGGAATGGCCAAGCTAATTGCCTAGTATCTTGTCCAGCGCCGCCTGTTCCTCAGTGGTCAACGCATTGGTCGCCAGCACGCGGCGCGACCGCGCGGTCAGCACGATGAAAACGCCTCCTATCAGCAACAGCAGGACGGGCGTGCCCCATAGCAACGCATTGCGCAGGTCGAAACGCGGCTTCAGCAGCACGAACTCGCCATAGCGCGAAACCACGTAGTCCATGACCTGCTGGTCGGTGTCGCCGGCGACGAGGCGCTGACGCACAAGGACGCGCAAGTCGCGGGCAAGGTCGGCATCGGATTCGTCGATCGACTGGTTCTGGCAGACCATGCAGCGCAAGCCTTCCGACAGCGCCCGCGCCCGCGCCTCCAGCGTTGGATCAGGCAGCACCTCGTCAGGCTTCACCGCCGAGGCCGTGCCGGCAAAGTACAGCGCCAGCAGCAGGATAATGGAGGTCAGAGAAAGCCGCGCGTTCATGGCAGGGTCGCGGATGGCACCGCGCTCGCCTGCTTGCGCCGCCGCGACGGCGCGCCGACGCGCAGGCGCCGGTCCATCAGTGACATCGCCGCGCCCGCCATCATCATCAGGCCGCCGCCCCAGATCAACGTCACCAGCGGCTTCCACCACAAACGCACGACGACGGAACCGTCATTGCCCTCGTCGCCGAGCGAGATGTAGAGCTGCGAGAAACCAATCGTCCTGATGCCCGATTCCGTCGTCGTCATCTGCCGCACCGGATAAAACCGTTTGGCGGAGCTGATTTCGCCAACAGGGCTGCCGCTGATGCCGATCAGTTCGAAGCGGCCGAGATCCTCGCTGTAATTCGGTCCCTGGGCCGGATAAAGCCCGACGAAACGCAGCGTATGGCCGGAGAGTTCGACGGTCTCACCGGCATGCATCGACAGGATCTTCTCGGTGCCGAAGCAAAGTGTGCCGACGATGCCGAGCGTGGTCAGGCCCAAGCCAAGGTGAGCGAAGGCGGTGCCGAAGACCGAGCGCGGCAGGCCGAGCAAGCGCCTGACCATGATCCCCGCTGCGACATTGCCGACCCCCGATTTGACGGCGAGGTCGGTGAGCGCGCCAAGGATCAGCCAGACGGCAAGGCCAACGCCCAGGGCTGCGAACACCGAGGCGCCGTCGATGAACAGAACGGTGACCAGCGTCGCCAGCAGCGCCGCTGCAAAGGCCACCATAAGGCGCTGCGCGACGGCGAAGACATCGCCACGCTTCCAGGCCAGCAAAGGCCCGAACGGAACCACGAGCAGCAGCGGCACCATCAGCGGTCCGAAGGTGAGATTGAAGAACGGCGCGCCGACCGAGATCTTGTCGGCTGAAAAGGCTTCGACGGCGAGCGGATAGAGTGTGCCCACGAGGACGGTCGCCGTCGCCGTCGTCAGGAACAGATTGTTGAGGACCAGCGCCCCTTCTCGGGAAATCGGTTGGAACAGGCCGCCGGTCGTCACCCGGGAAGCGCGCAGCGCAAACAGCGCCAGCGAGCCGCCGATAAACAGCGTCAGTATGCACAGGATAAACACGCCGCGCGTCGGATCGGTGGCAAAGGCGTGCACCGAGGTCAGCACGCCTGAACGCACGAGGAAGGTGCCGAGCAGCGACAGCGAAAAGGTCAGGATGGCGAGCAGCAGCGTCCAGATCTTCAGCGCCGAGCGCTTTTCCATGACGATGGCCGAATGGAGCAGCGCGGTCCCCGCCAGCCACGGCATGAAGGAGGCGTTCTCGACCGGATCCCAGAACCAGAAACCGCCCCAACCGAGCTCGTAGTAGGCCCAGTACGATCCCATGGCGATGCCGCCGGTCAGGAACATCCAGGCGACCAGCGTCCACGGCCGCACCCAGCGTGCCCAGGACGCGTCGATGCGGCCTTCGATGAGAGCGGCAACCGAGAAGGAAAAACAGATCGAGAAGCCGACATAGCCGAGATAGAGAAAAGGCGGGTGAATGGCGAGGCCGAGATCCTGCAGGATCGGGTTGAGATCGCGGCCTTCGATCGGCGCCGGATTGAGCCGGATGAACGGATTGGACGTCGCCAGGATGAACAGGAAGAAGGCGGCGCCGATGGCGCCTTGCACCGCAAGCACATTGGCGCGCAGCGTCGCCGGCAGGTTGGAGCCGAAAGCGGCGACGAGCGCGCCGAAGAAGGTCAGGATCAACACCCAAAGCAGCATCGAGCCTTCATGATTGCCCCAAGTTCCGGTGATCTTGTAGATCAACGGCTGCAAGGAATGCGAGTTTTCCCACACGCTTGCCACCGAGAAATCGGAGCTTGCATAGGCACTCGCCAACGCTGCGAAGGACAGCGCCGTCAAGGCAAAGCCGGTCACTGCGACCGGACCGCCGACGGCCATGAGGCGCTGGTTGTTCAGGCGCGCGCCAAACAGCGGCACCACCGTCTGCACCAGCGAAAGCGCAAACGCCAGGACGAGGGCGAAATGTCCCGTTTCAACCATGCCCGTGATCCATTGTCGCTCTCCTGCCGGAGCTATTCACTCTTGTTCTCCTGCCAGACGCCCTTGGCCTTGAGGCCCTCCGCAACCTCCTTGGGCATGTAGCGCTCATCATGCTTGGCCAGCACGCTATCGGCAACAAAAACCCCGTCCGGGCCGAAAGTACCCTCGGTTATGACGCCCTGCTCTTCGCGGAAAAGGTCGGGCAGGATGCCGGTGTAGGTGACCTTGACCGATTTGTGCGTGTCGGTCACCGAAAAGCCGACCGTGGCCCCCTGCCCGCGCTGGATCGTGCCTTTTTCGACCAATCCACCCAACCGGATGCGCTGGCCAGGCTGAACACTGGCGGTGGTGAGATCGGCCGGCATGTAGAAATAGGAGGCCTTCTGGCCAAGCGCGTAAAAAGTCAGCCCGGTCGCGGCAGCCAGGAAGACCAGCCCGCCCGCGATCACCGACAATCGTTTCTGCTTGCGCGTCATGTCTTGTTCTACTCCGTCGCCGCAAGCCCAAGCGAAGCGGCAAAGGCAGTGAATTTCTTCGCCTGGTCACTGTCGGCTCCAAAGACGGCAATGGCGCGACCGAGCGCCTCACGCGCCTGATCGGCCTTGCCGAGCACGACATAGGAACGAACGAGCCGCATCCATCCTTCCGGGTCGCGCGGATTTTGCCGCAGTTTGTCGTCGAGGCCGGCGACCATCGTATTGATCATGGTCTCCCGGTCCTGCGGCGACATCGAGGATGCGGCGTCGACATCGCCGGCATCGGGACCATTGGTGGTGCCGCCGGAAGCGACGTCGGAGCCTCCGGATTTGGCGAGCGCCTGCTCGACGGCACCGCGCCATGGCGAATCCGGCGGCAATCTGCCCAGCATCGCCTGCCATGCCGTGGTCGCTTCCTTGGCGCGACCCTCCTGCGCCAATGCCATGGCCAGGTAGAAGCTGGCCTTCGCATTGGCCGGATCGAGCTTCAGGGCTGCTTCGAAAGCATCCTGGGCATCGGCCGAGACAATGCCGCCTGCCGCGCTGGCGATCGCCTCGCCGAGACCGGCTTGGCGAACGGCGCTGTCGCCATCGAGCCGAATGGCGTTGCGATAGGCTCCTGCCGCGTCGGAAAAGCGCTGCATGCGCAGATAGACCGGTGCCAGAACGTCCCAGCCCCTGCCGTCAGTGGGATTGGCGGCCAGATGGGCTTCGGCCCGCGCCACCAGCTCGTCGACCGAACTGTCGGCGGGATTCTTGGCCAACCGCTCGCTGAGCGGTTGCGACGGCAGGTCAGGAGAGCCAAGCTTGACATAGAGCCCCCAACTGACCAGCGGCACCGCCAGCACGGCTACGGTTGCCACCAGCCTTGCCGTGATCGACGCTCGGCCAGGGTTTGCGCCGCCGGCGGTACCCGCATTGTCAAGGCGAAGGATGCGGCGAGCGATCTCGGCGCGGGCCTCGGCGGCTTCGGCCGGCTGGATCAAGCCACGCGCGGCGTCGCGGTCAAGCTCGGACAATTGGTCCCGATAGACTTCGAGATCATGTTCGCCGCTCGACGACGCGCCCTTGGCGCTGGCGGCCAGCGGCAGCAGCACCGCCAGGCTTGCACCCAGCGTGAGAATGGCGGCTATGACCCAGAACAGCATGGTTCTTCCAATACCGGCAGAGCTCTGCCGTGCCAACAGATGCATGCTGCGACGCTTTGACGACGCCAGCCGCCAATCGTCGGCCGACGGTCGTCAGGTCAGCGGCGTCCAGCTGCCATCGGCGTTGCGGCAAGCGGTTCCACGCGCCGTGACCCCGGCGCCGGCGGAAAACACCGTCTGCGTGTACTGGCGGCAGTCCTGCGAACCGACGCGGTACGGCTGGGCCGGAACCACCTCGCCGTAGCGCGAAGCCTGAGCGCCCTTCCACGTCACCTTCTGGCCGCTGGTCGTATATTCTAGCGCCTTGTATTCAGCCTCGAGCGCGCTGCGCTTCTCGGTCTCGCTGAGGCCGTTGCCGATCGCCCCGCTGATGAGGCCGCCGCCCATCGCCGAAATGATCGTCGTGGTCACCTTGCCGCTGGAAGGAGGTGTCGAGGCCGGTGTCACTGCCACGGCCGGACCCTTGCCGCTCAAGGTGGTGCAGCCGGAAACGGCCAGCAATGCGGAAACGAGAGCGACGCGAATCTTCATGCCAACAACCGATTTTCTTGAGTGGGAGCCTGCCATGGATGCGCCGGGGGCCGCGTCATCGGAGAAGTTGGCGTGGCCATAGTATTGATATTTGTCGGAAATTTGGCCGCTGGCCGCTGCGAGACCAATCGACATGCCGCCAATAACATCTCCCGTCCCTCTATGTCGATTGGCCCTGGTGAACATCACTGAAGGCTCCGCAATCGCACCACCGCCTTCAATCCGCCCATACCGGACCGTTCGAGCGCCAGAACGCCTCCATACTCGTTGACAAGGTCTGCGACAATGGCCAGCCCCAGACCTGTTCCGGGCTTTGTCTCGTCCAGACGCCGTCCCCGCTTCAGCGCGTCGCGCGCCTTGTCCTCGGGAATGCCTGGACCGTCATCCTCTATGCCGATCTCAAACAGGCCGGCCGGGTCGTCCTTGCCGGTCAAGGGCACGACCGAAACCTGCACCGCGCTCTTTGCCCATTTCATCGCGTTTTCAAGGAGATTGCCCAGCAACTCCTCAAGGTCCTCGCGCTCGCCGGCGAAGACGATCTCGGCCGCCGGCAGCGACAGCGACAGATTTGTCCGCGGATTGAGCTTCTGCATAACCCGCACCATGCGCTGCACCAGCGGCGTCACCGGCGTGCGGTAGACGACGCTGTCGCGTTGTGCCGCGACGCGGGCGCGCTGGAGATAGTGTTCAACCTGCTTCTGCATGGAAGCGGCCTGTTCGGCGATCAGCTGCCCCTTGGCACCGCCGAGCGCGCGGCCCTCGTTGAGCAGTACCGCCAGCGGCGTCTTCAGCGAATGGGCGAGATTGCCGACCTGTGTTCGCGACCGCTCGACGATGCGCCTGTTGTTTTCGATCAAGGCATTGGTTTCGTTGGCAAGCGGTTCGATCTCGGCCGGGAAGCGGCCGTCGAGCCTCTGGGCGGTGCCTTCGCGCACCATGGCTAGCGCGTTCCTGACCCGGCGCAGCGGCTGCAGGCCGAGCAGGATGGCGATCGCGTTGATGGCGATCATGCCGACGCCGAACAGGCTGAGATAGGTCAGCAGGCGGCGCTGAAAGGTAGCGATTTCCTGTTCGAGTTCGCTCTGGTTGCCCATGACGCGGAAACGCGCGGCCCGGTTCTTGGCGTCGAGAACGAATTCGCTCTCGAAAACTTCGAGTTGCTCGCCGTCGATGCCTTCGGCTGCGTAGCTGCGCTGAAAGCTGGCATTGAACGGCACCTCGGCAACGCTCGGCGACGGGATGTTTTTCAACATCGAAGACGAATGAAGATCACCATGCACACCTTCCGAAGCGGGCTCCACCGACCAGTACCAGCCCGAATTCGGCTCCGAGAACCGAAGGTCGCCGAGGTCTGGCGCGCCAGTCAGCGCCCCGCTGTCGGAGATGCCGATCGAACCGATCAGGTTGAACAGATGCGCCGAAAGCAGGCTGTCGAAGCCGCGTTCGCTGGCTTGGCGGTAGAGCGTGGTTATCAAGGTGAAGATGACGACGAGCGTCACGATCGCCCAGACCGTGGAAAAGGCGATGACGCGGAACGTCAGCGAACGCGGCCACAAACGCAGCGAAAGCGGCGTCCTTGCGGTTGGTTTGAGCGGTTCCGAGTTACGCCTCCGGCTCACGCATGCGGTAGCCCATGCCGCGCACGGTTTCGATCATGTCGATGCCCATCTTCTTGCGCAGCCGCCCGACAAACACCTCGATGGTGTTGGAATCGCGGTCGAAATCCTGATCGTAGAGGTGCTCGACCAGTTCGGTCCGCGAGACGACCTCGCCCATATGGTGCATCAGATAGGCAAGCAGGCGGAACTCGTGCGACGTCAGTTTCAGCGGCACGCCGTCGACATCGGCCTTGGAGGCCTTGGTGTCGAGACGCAGCGGCCCGCAGGTCAGTTCGGACGACGCATGGCCGGCAGCCCGCCGGATCAGGGCCCGCAGCCTCGCCAGCACCTCCTCGATGTGGAACGGCTTGGTGACGTAGTCATCGGCGCCGGCATCGATGCCGGAGACCTTGTCGCTCCAGCGGTCGCGCGCCGTCAGGATCAGCACCGGCATCTTGCGGCCGCCGCGTCGCCAACGCTCGACCACGCTGATGCCGTCCATCTGCGGCAGGCCGATATCGAGCACGACGGCGTCGTAGGGCTCGGTGTCGCCAAGGAAATGGCCTTCCTCGCCGTCGAAGGCGCGGTCGACGACATAGCCGGCATCGACCAGCGCATCCGATATCTGCCGATTGAGATCCTTGTCATCTTCGACGACGAGTACACGCATGCGGAGTTCGATACCTGTTGAAGAGCTTTACCTGTTGAAGAGCTTTGTCAGATTGAAGACTGGGGCAGATATAGGCCGATTCCGGCGGCCTGGGAAACGTAGCCTAAGGTTGATTAGATCAGTTCAGCGGAACGACGATTTCGGAACGGCGCGGACGTTGTCCGTCCTTGCCCGGAACGAGCACGACGATGACACAGACCGGCTGGCCGCCGCGCGTCGACTGCGAGGCCTTGGCCAGCGTTCCGCCATTCTGTTCGGCCACCTGTTGGCCGATGGCGTAGCAATCGGACGCCGCCAGTACGATCGGACTGGCCAGGTCGGGCGGCGCGATGACCGGTATCGCTATCGCCTGCGACGCGAACAGTCCGGCAGCACAAAGCGCCAGTGTCGCGGTTCGGAAGTGGGAGCGAAGCGTTTTCATGACCGGCGTTGTAACGCATCGGTGCTGAACGTGAAATGAACGGTGAACGTCGCTGAAAACATGCTCGCCACACCCCTGCAACGCGAGACAATCAACCTGGAATTTCACCGCCTCGAACAGGTGAAATCCCGCGAAAGTCCAGTCTAGACTCGGTTTTGACCATATTGAAAGCGCATCAGGCATTTTCCTGCGTTATCGCGCGAAAACGCAGCAGCCCGTGATGCACGAGCAGATCCTCGTCATGGCGGGCTTCGGCAAATTCCAGCGACAGTCGTGTCTGGCCGCGAGGGCCAATCACCAATGCTGCGTCGGCAAGGCGCGCCTGGATGGCGGCCATGATGGCAAGCGTTTCCGCGTCGCCATGGGCTTTCGACCAGACATGCAGCGTAATCAACTGATCGTCGGTGTTCTCGGTGCCCGTATCCCAGTCGAAAGCGGAGGTATGGCCCCAGGTCACGTACGGAAAAGCGGCATTATCGGTTGGCCGTTCGAGCAGTCCGGCGCCGCCCAGCAAGGCCGACAGCGATGCATCGCTTTTCAGCCTGAGAAACAGTGCCTGCTGTAAATCGCCTGGCGCGGTCATCGTCTTTTCCTCCGGTTCCTGCGCTGCCGACTATTGCTTTTCGGAAGCCTGTCCGCGTTCTGCGTGTTCTGACAGATATAGCCATTCGACGCGCGGAGGCGATGGCGATTCGTCATCGTAATGATGCCGATGATCTCGAAAGGCGACTTTACCAACACCATCGTCCGCGGGCACCGCGCCGGGAGCATAGACACTCGATTCCTGGTCACATATTCTCGCTCTACAGGGTCGCATGACGCAATGTTCCTTGCCGTTTTTGATCCACGAAGCCATTTCGGAAGCTGATGATGCTCGATGCAGAAAAGACCAGGGCTGCGTCTCGGTTGTTGGTAGGCCACTGGGACAAGGGCACCCGTCTCGACGCCATACCTGAGGCGTTGCGCCCACAAACACGGCTCGAAGGTTACGCCATCCAGTCGCATGTCATGGATCGCTCGGTGGCCCCACTTTTCGGCTGGAAGATTGCCGCGACCAGTCTGGCCGGACAAAGGCACATTAACGTCGACGGCCCGATGGCCGGACGTCTCCTGGCCGAAAAAGCGGTGGAGGTCGGCGGGACGGTTTCCCTGGCGACGAGCAAGATGCGCGTGGCCGAGATCGAGTTCGCTTTCCGCTTCGGACGCGAACTGCCGCCTCGTCCGGCACCCTATGAAATCGCCGAGGTGATGAAAGCCGTGGCGACCTTGCACCCGGCGATCGAAATTCCGGACTCACGCTATGACGATTTTTGCGCCGTCGGGGCGCCGCAACTCATTGCGGACAATGCCTGCGCCAATCTGTTTGTCATCGGCGAGGCGGCGGACGACTGGCGAGACGTGGACCTTGCAAAGCACCCCGTGGTCGCCTCCGTTTCCGGAAGGCCGCAACATAGCGGATCGGGAGCAGCCGTGTTGGGCGATCCTCGCATCGCGCTCACCTGGATCGTCAACGAGCTGTCGGGCCTGGGCATAGCGCTCCAACCGGGACAGGTGGTGATTACAGGTACCTGCGTGACGCCGATTGGGGTCGAGGCCGGCGACGAAGTCATTGGCGATTTGGGCAGGTTCGGCAGCGTCTCCGTGCGGTTTGTCTAATAGCCCCCACGCTGCCTGGCCACGAAACTGCGCACCGCCAGCACCAGAACGGTGATGATGATCAGGATCACCGAGAGCGCGGCGATCGCTGGGTCGATGTTGTCGCGCAGGCCCATCCACATCAGCCTGGGCAGCGTGATGGCGTTGACCGAGGTGATGAACAGGGTGACGCCGATTTCTTCCCAGGACAGCACGAAGGAGAGAAGCGCCGCGGTAATGATGCCGAACTTGATGTTGGGCATGATGATGCGGGTGGCGCGCTCCCACACAGTGGCGCCTAAGCCCCGCGCGGCAAGGTCGATGCGGCGGTCGAGCTGGCTGAGCGAGACCAGCATCAGCACCGTGGCGAAGGGCACGGTCATCACCGAATGCGCCATGGCGACGCCAAGCCAGGTGTCGTAGCCGAAGAACGCGCTGAACCCCGAGATCGAGGTCAGCAGGAAGTAGAGCGTGATCGCCGAGACCACCGGCGGCACCACCATCGGCAGCAGCACGAAGCCGACCAAGGCCGCGGTGAAGCGCGGCTGGAACATCCAGACGCCAAGGCTGAAGCACAGCGCGAGCACGGTGGAAAAGGCGCTGCTGACGACGCCGATGCGGATCGAGAGCAGGATCGATTGGAGCCAGCGCGGGTCCTCGACCAGCGCCCGGTAGTGGCGCAGCGATAGTTCGCCCGACGGCATAGCCAGCATGCGGCTCGGCGTCAGCGATACCGGGATGACCGCAAGCAGCGGCATCAGCAGGAACAGCGCCACGAAGGCGGCGATGATCAGCGAGACGGGACCGGGGCGGTAGGTCGGCATCAGATCAACTGCTTCGGTCTGACATAGCGGAACAAAAGCGCCATCAGCGCGCCGACGAACAGCACCAGCACGACGCTGATCGCTGCACCCAGCCCCCAGTCCGGGCTCTGGAAGATCCTGAGATAGATCAGCTCGGCGATCATGACGCTGCGGCCGCCACCGAGGATCGCCGGCGTGACGAAGAAGCCGAGCGAGAAGACGAAAACGATCATCGCCGCGCCGATGATGCCGGAGCGCGTCATCGGCACAAACACCGTCCAGAAGGTGCGCATGCGGCTGGAGCCGAGCCCGCGCGCGGCCAGGAGCACGCGGTCGTCGAGACTGCGCATGGCCGATGCCAGCGGGAAGACGGCGAACGGAATGAGGAAGTGCGTCATGCCGACGATGACGCCGAATTCGTTGCGCACCAGCGCCAGCGGTTCGGAAATGAAGCCGATCGCCTGCAGCCAGGTGTTGATCAGGCCGCGATTGGAGAGCAGCGCCACCCAGCCGAAAGCACGGGTCAGCACGGAAATCCAGAAGGGAACGAGAATGCAGAACTCGGCGATCAGGCGCTGTGCCGGGGTTCCACGCACCCAGACGACGGTGATGGCGTAGGCAGCTGCCACCGAAACGACAGTGACGACCGCCGCGATGCGCAGCGTGCGGATGAACACCGACTGCACGAGATCGTCGGTGAGCAGCGCCTCATACTGGCCGAGGCCGGGCGTCGGCAGTGTAAAGCTCCATTTGACGACGCCGAGGAACGGCCAGGCATAGGCCAGGACAAGAAACAGGAGCAGCGGCGCCATCAACAGCGCCGCGCCCATCCTGTCGGAGAGATAAAATCTCATTTCGACCCGATTACCCCGCCCCTGATCAGGCCGAGATGATCTTGGTGTATTCGTCGAGCGCCGGCCCGTAATTCTTGGCGTACCAGTCCATGTCGAGCGCGATCTGCTTCTTCATGTTCTCGGGATCGACCGGATTGATGCGCTTCTTGTCGGCGGGGATCAGCGCGTCGGCAGCCGGGTTTGCAGGACCTTGGCCGAGCTTGTCGAACATGACCAGCTGCTTTTCAGGGTCCTGGGCACTGGCGATGAACTTCATCGCAGCGTCCTTGCCGCCGGGGTTGCCCTTGAGCACGGCCAGCGCGCCGGGCGAGATCAGGCCCTGGTCCCAGATGAACTTGATCTTGCCGCCCGAATCCTGCTCGATCAGCGAGGCGCGGGTCGACCAGACGATCGCCATCGAGGCCTCGCCATTGAGCAGCACGCTCTGGCTTTCGGCGCCGCCGCCCCAATAGGCAACGACATTTTCCTTGAAGGCGGCGATCTTGTCATGGGCGCGCTTGAGGTCGAGCGGGTAGAGCGACGCAGGCGCGATACCGTCGGCGAGCAGCGCCGCTTCCCAGCTCGACACGCCCCATTTGTAGAGCGAGCGCTTGCCGGGGAATTTCTTCACGTCGAAGAAATCGGCCATGCCGGTCGGCGCGTCCTTGCCGTACTTCTCGGAATCATAGGCGATGACATAGGAGAAGAAATAGGTCGAGGCGGCGTATTCCCAACCAAAGCCGGGCCGCATCTTCTTCTTGTCGACGATGTTGTAATCGATCGGCTCGAGAGCCCCTTGGGCGCCGAGCGTGATGGCCGAGAACGGGTCTACGTCGACGAGATCCCAGGTCGGCGCGCCGCTCTTGAACTGTGCGGCGATGGCGCCTTCGGTCGGACCCGAACCGTCCATCTTGACGGTGATGCCGGTGTCCTTGGTGAAGGCCTGGCCATAGGCGGCATCGTAGGCGGTGATGGCATCGCCACCCCAGTTGACCAGCACAAGTTCCTTGGCCTGCGCAAAGGCACCTGTCGAGCGCAGCAGCATCGGCGTGCCGGCCAGCACGAGTGCCGCCAACTGTGTGAATTGCCGGCGCGAGATCTCGCCGCGACCTGCCCTGGCGGACAGGCTCTCGATGGCTTGTTTCTTGGTGTCATGTGTCATGTCAGTTCCCCTTTTTTGTTGTTGATAGTGCCGGAAAACGGTGCTGCGATATCTCGCCACACCGTTCGTCATTGCCCTCCATACGGAAGGAGGAAACCCTTTTCCGCCGGCCAGGTGAGCCAGACGGAGTTGCCCTTGCTCAAGGCCGCGGCAGCCACCTCGTTCGGCACCGAGACCGTGACCTTGGCGCCTTGCAGCGTTGTCAGGTCGAGCCGCGTTGCCGCGCCGAGATAGGTGGAGTTGGTGGCGGTAGCGGCGATGCCATTCTCACCATCTGCCGCCTCGCCCGATATCGACATGTATTCGGGCCGGATCGCCAGGATGGCATCGCCGCGCACGAGTTCGGCCTTGCAGCCCATGCTGACCGCGCGGTCTTCGCACAGGCCAGTCGAGCCATTGCCGGCGGGCTTGACCCCCTTTAGGGGCAGCATGTTGATCTCGCCGAGGAATTCGGCGACGAAGCGGTTGTCCGGCCGGTCGTAGACCTCGTCGGGCGCTCCGACCTGCAGCAGCTTGCCATGGTTGAAGATGGCGACGCGCGACGACAGCGCCAGCGCCTCGCTCTGGTCGTGGGTAACGAAGACGAAGGTGGTTCCGGTCTCCTGATGCAGCCGCTTCATCTCGGCTTGCATCTGGCCGCGCAGGCCCTTGTCGAGTGCGGAAAACGGCTCATCGAGCAACAGCACGCCCGGCTCGAACACCAGCGCTCGCGCCAGCGCCACGCGCTGCTGCTGGCCGCCCGACAGCTGCGCCGGCAGTTTCTTCTCGTGGCCCTTGAGGCCGACGCGCTCGATCATCTCGCCGACACGGCGCTTGATGTCGGCGGCCGATTTCTTGCGCACCTTGAGTGGGAAGGCGATGTTGGCTTCTACGCTCATATGTGGGAACAGCGCGTAGCCCTGGAACACCATGCCGGCGGCGCGTTGCTCTGCCGGCCGGTCGGTGATGTCGACGCCGTCGCTGAACAGCTTGCCCTCGGTCGGCTGAACGAAGCCGGCAAGGATCATCAGGAAGGTGGTCTTGCCCGAACCGGACGGCCCGAGCAGGGTCAGGAACTCGCCACGGCCGATATCGAGCGACAGATTGTCCAGCGCACGGAACGAGCCGAAGCTCTTGCCGATCCCGATTGCCTTGATCTCTGCGGCACGGCCGGGTTGCTGCATACTGCCCTTTCCCTAACGCTTGTCGAAATCGTAGGCAGGGTGCCGGCTCACCGCAACCGAATAGTTTTCGCGTGATCGGCAAATTCCATTCATCTATGGCGAGATGTCGCCAACTGCCCTCAATACGGCAGAATGCGGTTCTCCTGGAGTTTCGACCGCAGCCATCCCGCGAACGCTTCCAGAACCGGATGCGAAGCCTTGGCATGTTCGGAGACCAGGAAATAGGAGCGCGGCGACTTGATCGCGATGTCGAACGGCCTGACCAGCCGGCCCTCGCTCAGCGCCCGCCGGCTGGTCAGTTCGTCGCCCATGGCGATGCCCTGGCCGGCAATCGCCGCCGAAAAGACGAGGTTCATGTCCGAAAAGAAGATGCCGCCCTCAATGTCGGGGTTTTCCACCTTGGAGAGCGCCAGCCAGCGCGCCCAATCCTCGGTGTCATCGAGATGCAGCAGGTTGGCCCGCAGCACGTCCGACGGCCGGGAAAAACCGCCGATCTTGTTGAGCAGCGTCGGGCTGCAGAGCGGCGTGAACGAGATTTCGCAGAGCGGTTCGACCGCCCGGTTCGGCCAATTGCCGACACCAAACGCAATGAAGGCATCGGCATCGGCGTTGCTAACATCGTCGAGCCGCCGCGGCGTCAGAATGCGCAGCGCCACGTCAGGATACATCTGCCGGAACTCGCCGATATGGGTGCACAAGAACAGCGAGGCGAAGCCGGGCGTGCAACTGACGGCGAACGAGCCGCCGACGCCGGTGCCGGCATCACGCGTCACCGCGTCGCCCAGCACGGTCAACGCCTTGCGCACGTCGCTGGCGTAGCGCTGGCCGCGCGGCGTCAGCGCCACGCCCTTGCCGATGCGTTCGAGCAGGTCGAAGCCGAGGTCGCGCTCCAGCAGGCGAAGCTGATGGCTGACAGCGCTGCGGGTCAGGTGCAACTCGTCGGCGGCGCGCCAGACGCTGCCGTGGCGGGCGAAGCTGTCGAGCGCACGCAGCGCTTGTGTCGATGGTATACGCAAGGAGCCTCAGGTGAACCGAATTTGCACGAACCAGGAAAACATATCACTTTTTAGCGACCCGCTTCACTGCTTTCTTCTCATGCCATGGAGAAACCGGTGGCCACCTCGGCGCAAGCAACCGCCCTTGCCTGTCTCGACGGCATCCAGCCGTTGTTGTCCGCGTGGACACGCACCATCTTCGATTACGGCGAGACCGCGTGGCGGGAGTATCAATCAGCCGCCTGGTATGTCGAGCGGCTGAAACTCGAAGGCTTTTCCGTCGAAGAAGGTTCCGGCGGCATGCCGACCGCCTTCTGCGCGCATTGGACCAATGGCCCCGGCCCGACCATCGGCATGTACGCCGAATACGACGCGGTGCCGGGCAATTGCCAGGATGCCGCTACGGTCGAGCGTCCGCGCCGGGGACTTGGCAACCAGGCCGGCGGCCACACCGACCCGCATTCCGGACTGGGTATTTCGAGCCTCGGCGGGCTGCTGGCGACCAAGGCCGCGATGCAGCGCCACGGCATATCAGGCACGCTGCGCTTCACCGGCGAACCGGCGGAAAAGGTGCGTGGGTCCAAGCCGATCCATGCCGCCAAGGGTTATTATGACGGCCTTGCCGGCATGATCTCCTTTCATCCGTTCTATATGCTGCCGCTCTGCAACACGGCGCGCTGGGACACGCATTGCGGCGCGGCCTACGCGATGATCTATCGATTCATCTGCGACCAACCGGAGCGCTGGGCGCTGGCTGCGGGTGCCGCACCCATTCCGCAAGCACATTCGGCGGCGCGCGCGCCCGGCGCCAACGACGCATTGATGATGATGTACATGGCCTCCAAGGCTCTGCGCGATTCCATGCTGCCTCACCAGGGCGGCTGGTCGATCAGCGAGGCGATCCTGACGGCGGGGCAAGCGACCGCCGACAATTTGCCGGCGGGGCTGGCCGAGATCCAGTACATGATCCGCGTGCCGACGCTTGCCATGGCCGAGCAGGTCACCGCGGTGCTCGACCGCAATGCCGAGGCCGCTGCCAGCATGAGCGGCTGCCGCCATGAGCGGCATTGGGTGTCGAAGTCACGGCCGGGACTTGCCAACCATGCCATGGCCGAAATCGCCTATGAAGCACTGTCGAGCGTGGGGCCGCCGCGCTGGGACGAAGACGCCAAGGCAGTCGCGCGCGAAATACAGGTCAATGCCGGGCGCATGGCGAGCGACGAGCCGTTCATAGAAGAACTGGAGCGCCTGATCGAGCCGCAGGCGGCGGAAGCGATCCTGCGCCGCGATCTGCCGCCCTCGCAGGTCAATTCGACCTCCGACGATTACACCGACATGTCGTGGCATGCGCCGACGGCGCGCTTCTATGTCGCCCGCCCGGCGCTGCGTTCGGAGACCGGCTATCCCTATCCGTCATGGGTGATGAATGCGTTGGGCGGTATTCCCGCCACCATCGACCCGATGGTGGCCTGCGCCTCCCGCACGATCGCGCTCGCCGCCCTTCGCCTGCTCGAGGACAAAACCGCCCGCGATGCGGCGATGAATGAATTCGTCGCCCGCACCGGCGGCGGCATAGGCGGCTCGAACTGGATCGCGCCGCTCTGCGACTACGAGCCGCCGATTGGATTTCGTTGGCCTGAATATGTCACCACCCCACGCGGACGCGACTGGTGGATACCGAGCAATTAGACACCCTCACGAGGAGCACCCCATGACCGTTCATGACCGCATTGTCGCCGAGCCGTTTTCGCTGCAGCGCCGCAACCCTGCCGGCGGCACCAAGCCGCTGACCGCCTGGGGCTTCGCCAACGAGACCGACGTGCTGACCGACGTGCTGCTCGGCTCACCCAATTTCCTGCGTCATCTCTCGACTAGCTCGCTGTCGCGAAAGCATCTGCGCGAGGCACCCTGCAACGTGCAGATTGCCCAGGCGCAGCACAAGGACCTTGTCGCCGCCTACGAGCATTTCGGCGTCAACATCCACTGGCACGAGCCGACGCCGGAACTGCCGATGCAGGTCTATTCCCGCGATTCCAGCGTCATGACGCCCTACGGCGCCTTCATCACCGCCATGGCCAACTGGTGGCGGCGCGGCGAGAATTATGCCGCAATCCGCACCTACGAAAAGCTCGGCATCCCGATCTACGACATGGTCACGGCTGGTACGTTCGAGGGCGGCGACTTCAACGTCATCGAGGACGGCGTCGTGCTGATCGGCTGCGGCGGCGCCCGCACGCAGGAGGAAGGCGCGCGCCAAGTACAAGCCTGGTTCGACAAGGAGGGCTGGGAAACCCGCATCGCCTTCATCGACGAATACTACGTCCATATCGACCTGATGGTGGTGCCGATCGCCGAAAAGCTGACCGCCGTCTGCCTCGCCTGCACCGAACCCGGCATCGTCGACTGGCTGAAGGGCAAGGGCCACGAGATCATCGACGTGCCGTTCCGGGACACGATGGCCCTCGGCTGCAACTTCATGTCGCTCGGCAAGGACCGGGTGATCGCGCCGACCTCCAGCCAGACGCTGATCGGCCAGCTCAAGGCGCGCGGTTTCGAGGTCGCGGCCGTCGACATGAACGAGATTTCCAAGACCGGCGGCGGCATCCACTGCATGGCGCAGGCGCTGAAGCGCGAACCGGCCTGAGGAGTGGGATAGCGCTACGCTGCTTCGCTCACATTCGCATCAGCATGATCGGCATCCTGGCGGCCGAGGGTGCAAGGTCGCGCGGGCAAAACGGCTGAGATCGCCGGCTGGCGGCACCATGTGCCCGGCTTGCGAGTCGGAACGCTGCCCGATGCGAAACTTGCGCGATAGCTAATATAAGCGCACAGTAAAACCGTCTTTTGGGATAGGACAGCTCATCTGCAAATCGGGAGGAAACCATGAACACCATGAGCCTCACCACGCTTGAACGCGGCAAAACGACAGTCGACGCCGCAGCCCTGGAAGCGTTTTCGGCACAATTGCGCGGCAAAATGCTGAGCGAAGGCGATGCAGCGTATGACGAAGCACGGACCGTCTGGAATGCCACGGTCGACCGGCTGCCCGGGCTGATCGTGTGCTGCGTCGGAGCTTCCGATGTCATCAGTGCCGTGAATTTCGCCAGGGAGAACAGGCTTCTCGTCTCGGTGCGCGGCGGCGGCCACAACATTGCCGGAAGTGCGGTCTGCGATGGTGGCCTGATGATTGATCTGTCATTGATGAAATCGGTGCGGGTCGATGTCGCTGCGCGGCGGGCATGGGTCGGGCCTGGCGCGACGCTTGCCGATGTCGACAAGGAAACGCAGGCCTTCGGGCTGGTGGTACCGACCGGCATCAACTCGACCACCGGCATATCCGGCCTGACGCTGGGTGGCGGCTTCGGCTGGATCACCCGCAAATTCGGCCTGACCATCGACAATCTTGCCTCCGTCGATGTGGTCACCGCCGATGGCAAACTGCTCCGGGCCAGCCATGCCGAAAATCCGGACTTGTTCTGGGCGCTGCGCGGCGGCGGCGGCAATTTCGGCGTCGTCACGGCATTCGAGTTCGAACTCCATGAGTTTGGACCGCAAGTGCTGGCGGGGCTTGTCGTCCATCCCTTCGCCGATGCCGAAAAGGTGCTGCGGGAGTATCGCAAGGCGCTCGAGACCGCACCTGACGAGTTGACCTGCTGGGTGGTCATGCGGCAGGCGCCGCCGCTGCCCTTCCTGCCCGCGGAGTGGCATGGCAAGGAGGTTCTGGTGCTGGCCATGTGCTATTGCGGCGACATCGAGGCAGGGGAAAAGGCGACGCAAAAACTTCGAGCCATCGGCACGCCGATTGCCGATGTCGTGGGCCCCAGCCCGTTCACCGGCTGGCAGCAGGCATTCGACCCACTGCTCACGCCCGGCGCCCGCAACTACTGGAAGAGCCATGACTTCACCGAGTTTTCCGAGGAGGCGGCTGCGGTCGTCAGGGGGGCAATAGCCAGGCTGCCGGGACCCGAATGCGAGATATTTATCGGCCATGTCGGCGGCGCGGCAGGTCGCGTCAAGGAGGACGCAACGGCGTTTCCACAGCGCAGTTCGCATTTCGTCATGAACGTTCACGCCCGCTGGCGCGAACCGACGATGGACAAGGCTTGCACCGACTGGGCTCGTTCAATCTGCGAGGCGGCCAAACCTTATGCCGCCGGCACCGCCTATGTGAACTTCATGCCAGAGGACGAGGTCGACCGGGTCGAAGCGGCCTATGGTGGCAACCATCGACGGCTTCTGGAAATCAAGCAGCGCTACGACCCATTGAACCTGTTCCGCATGAACCAGAATTTGCGCCCGAAAGAAAGCCTGCGAGCTGCTTGAGGCGCGCCCGTGCTGCAGTGATAAAAAAGCACACGTCGCCGCTGGAGGCGCGGGCTTTTACTGTCACATGCTGTTGGCGTCGAGTTGTATTCCCGGCCCGGCCCATCAGCAACAAACCCGATACTGTGTCTTCGCCGCCCTTGTGAGTGCTGGAAAAATGGAGGAATAGTCTTGCGGAATGCATCGCCCTGAAGTTGCCGGTTTGCGGTTCTCAGGTCGTGCAATTGCTAGCCGGATATCGAATGGCCAGTCCCGAACCGCGCAAGAGAAGAGGTCCGATCGCCGCCCGGCTGCTGGCGCTCGACGCGTGGATCGATTCCTCGCTCTACGAGATCGGTTTCAAGGCGCGCCAGTTCTGGGAATCGGCGACGATCTTCTCGCGGCGCTTCCGCGTCAACGGCTGGCGCCGTGGCATCATCGAACTGTTGAGCGAAGGTTTCACGCTCGGCGCCGTCGGCATCGTGGTGATGCTGGCGCTGGCCATTCCGGCTTTCCAGGACACGGCCGGCGACTGGCGCGCCCAGGGTGACTTCGCCGTCACCTTCCTCGACCGCTATGGCAACGAGATCGGCCAGCGCGGCATCATCCAGCGCGATTCCGTGCCGGTCGACGAGATGCCCGATCACGTCATCAAGGCGGTGCTTGCCACCGAGGACCGTCGCTTCTTCGATCACTACGGCATCGATGTGCTCGGCCTTTCGCGCGCCATCTTCGAGAATGTGCGGGCGAACTCCGTCGTTCAGGGCGGCTCGAGCATCACCCAGCAGCTGGCCAAGAACCTGTTCCTCACCAATGAGCGCACGCTGGAGCGCAAGATCAAGGAAGCCTTCCTGTCGCTGTGGCTCGAGGCCAATCTATCGAAGAAGGAGATCCTGCAACTCTATCTCGACCGCGCCTATATGGGCGGCGGGACGTTCGGCATCGAGGCGGCCGCCGACTTCTATTTCGGCAAGAGCGTCAAGGACCTGAACCTCGCCGAAGCGGCGATGCTGGCCGGTCTGTTCAAGGCGCCGACCAAATACGCCCCCCACATCAACCTGCCGGCGGCGCGTGCGCGCGCCAATGTGGTGTTGTCCAACCTTGTCGATGCCGGCTTCATGACCGAGGGCCAGGTCCTGCAGGCCAGGCTGCATCCGGCCGACGTCGTCGATCGAGGCGAACAGAAGAGCCCGGATTATTACCTCGACTGGGCATTCGACGAGGTCAAGAAGATCGCCAAGCCCGGCCAGCACTCGCTCGTCGCCCACACGACCTTCGACGCCAACATCCAGAAGGCGGCGGAAGAATCGGTGGAATTCCACCTGCGCCAGTTAGGCAAGGAGTACAACGTCACCGAGGGCGCGGTCGTGGTCATCGAGACCAACGGCGCCGTGCGCGCCATCGTCGGCGGCCGCGACTACGGCGCCAGCCAGTTCAACCGCGCCACCAAGGCGCTGCGCCAGACCGGCTCGTCATTCAAGCCCTATGTCTACGCAACGGCGATGGAACACGGCTTCACTCCCAACTCCATTATTTCCGGCGGCCCGATCAGTTGGGGCAGCTGGTCACCGCACAATTACAACGGCGGGTCGGCGGGCAACGTCACCTTGATCATGGCAATGGCCAAATCGATCAACACCGTGCCGGTGCGGCTGGCCAAGGATCATCTCGGCATCGGCCCGATCAAGGCCATGGCCGAGGCGATGGGTGTGGAATCGCCGATCGAAGCACACAAGACGATGGTTCTCGGCACCTCGGGCATGACCGTGATGGACCAGGCGACGGGCTACAGCGTGTTCGCCGACAATGGCTTCGTCGGCTCCCGGCACGGCGTCAGCCAGCTCGTCACCCGCACCGGCGAGGTGGTCTATGATTTCGCCAAGGATGCGCCGCCGCCGCACCGGGTGCTGTCGGAGCAGGCACTGAAATCGATGAACACCATGCTGGCGGCAGTGCCGGTGATGGGCACCGCGCGGCGGGCTCAACTTCCCAACATCGTCGTCGCTGGCAAGACGGGCACGACGCAGTCCTACCGCGACGCCTGGTTTGTCGGCTTCACCGGCAACTACACGGCGGCGGTGTGGATGGGCAATGATGACTTCACGCCGACCAAGAACATGACCGGTGGCTCACTGCCGGCGATGGTGTGGCAGCGACTGATGGTCTACGCGCACCAGAATATCGACCTCAAGCCGATCCCGGGCATCGACAAACCTTTCGTCGACGAGGAGATCGCGGCCAAGGCCGAGGAAGCGCTGAAGAAGAGCGACGAACAGGCGGCGGCCAATGCGGCGGCCGAGCGGCCGCCGGTGCTGTCCAGCCGCACGACCCAGACGCTGCGGGACATGACCACGCTGTTCCAGTCGGCCCCCGTCCTCAGTACGCCTCAACCGCCGGAGACGCTGTCGGCGCTGTGATCTTTCCGACTGGGCAGGTCTTTCAACTGGTCCGGGGCGGCAAATCCATCGGCCCGCTTGCCACAAGGCCCCGCGCCGCGATATCCCCGAGCGGCAACTCTTCGTGTTCCCGGCCCCTCATGCTCAAGAATGCCTTCCTGACGCTGCTTTCGCTTGCCATAGCCATCGTCGGCGGTGGCGGCAGCGTCTGGTATGCGCTGAAAGTCCAGGATGGTGTCGGCGCCATCAGGATCGGCCAATGGACGGCCTTTCCCGATATCGGCACGCCGGCCGCCGATCCCTATTCCAAAGCCCGCTTGGCGCGCGAGGGTGTGCTTGCGCTCGGCCGCGCCGAGGGGCTGTCCTTCGTCGCCGAGCGCGACACGGGCGGCGCCGAGCTCAAGCGCGAATGCACCTACACAATCGAGGGTGGTTTCCCGACGGCACGGTTCTGGACGCTTTATGCCGCCGACCAGTCGCTCGGCGTGGTCGAAACCGGCAAACCCCGGCTGGCGGCGCTGCAATCCTATGGGGTGGTGCGCCAGCCCGACAATTCGGTGATCATTTCCGCCGGCCATCACCCGATGCCGGGCAACTGGCTGCTGACAGACGGCTCCGGCAGGATGTATTTCGTGCTGACCTTCTACGACACGCCGATCGCCAGCAGCACCGGCCTGTCGGACGTCTCGCTGCCGCAAATCGTCAAGGTCGGCTGCAATGCGTAGTTTTTACGCTGCGATGCGCGGACTTCTGCATGCCGTCCTGCTCGGCCTGCTCGGCGCCGGCATCGTGCACATCGCCGTGCTGCTGCTGGTGCCCGAGTTTTCCGAACGCGATGCCTGGTCGCGGCTGTCCATGGCGTCGGACCTATACAAGATGACGCGGCTCGATGCCGAGGCCGGTGGCGCGCCCGTGGTGAAATCCGTCGACCCGCTGTTTTACGCGACGGCCTGCCGGTTCGATCTGGGCGAAGGCATGGTCCGCGTCAAGGCACCTGGACATGTCCCGTTCTGGTCGGTCTCGGTCTATGACCGCAGCGGCCACAACATCTATTCCTTCAACGACCACACAGCGACCGGCGGCGTTCTGGATGCCGTCGTGCTGACGCCGGCGCAGATGATCGACGTGCGCAAGGATCTTCCAGAGGATCTTCAGGGGGCGATCTTCGTCGAAGCGCCGATCGAGGAAGGCATCTTCGTCATCCGCGCCTTCGTCCCCGACGAGAGCTGGAAGCCGATCGTGTCGCACTTCTTCGAACAGAGTTCCTGCGAGTTGCAGGACTTCTAGCCATGATCCCGGACCAGTGGTCGGTGGCCGCCGAAACTCAGTGGTGCGGGACCGGTTTTGTTCCTGGCGAGCCCGGCTTGTCGGGATCGACCGGCCGCACTTCGCCGGCACACGGCCGCTCGTAGCGGATGCCGGGAAAGATGATCACCGCCGCCGGCATTTCAGCGGTTTGCTTTACTCTGGTGTTTGGTGCCGTACGCGGCACGAAAGACAGTACCATGCCCATGGTTCGCGCATTCCTCTCGGTTTCCCCGGAGCACAACGCAACGCCTCCAAATGTCATTAAGGCCGGCAGAGGGTTAACGGAACGCTAACGGATCGTCGCTAACTTGAACTTTGTTCTTGGCATTCTCGGAACCGACACGGTCCCGGTCGAGCGTCGTCAAGGTTGTGTCGAGTACGGGCGTATCCTTCGTGTCATCTTCGGACTTCAGGCAAATCGCGGTACGAAAAGACTCGGGAAAGGCCGAAAGGCTGTTCCGCGCCGCGGTGTCGGCGTTCTGCTCGCTCACCCGCCCTTCACGCCGTGAGATTGGCCAACTCGAAGACCTGACGCTGCCGCTGTTCGACAATGTGTCCGTCGAATCTCGCCGTTACGTGGCGGCCGCCCTTTCCGAATGCGAATACGCCCCCGCCGCCCTGGTGCGCCGCCTTTGCGAGGAACCGGTCGACATTGCCGCGCCGCTGCTCATCCGCTCACGCGCCGTCAGCGACATCGATCTCATCGCCCTGATCGGGCGACATGGCCTGCCGCATGCGCGTGCCATCGCCCGCCGCAAGGGCTTGAACCCGACCATTGCTGATCTGATCAGGGCCCTAGAGAGGCCAACCCTGGTGCGTGCGCCTGAACCGGATGCGAACGCCGCCGCGGCAGACAAGATCGCGCCAGCGAGCGCGGAAACCGCCTCCGGCGAGTTGGCCCGGGAACAGGCGCTCGGCATCGCAGCCGAGAATGCACGGCGCAGGCTGCGCTCGATGATGCGCCCGGGCGATGAGGCGGCAGCGACGAACGCCGATCCTTTCAAGGGCGCCGACACCTATGTGAAATTGCGCGAGACAGCTCTGACGGGAAACGCCGCGTTCTTCCAAACCGCGCTCGCCGATGCACTCGATATCGATTTCGAGATCGCGCGATCGCTCACCGCCAACCAGAATTATGCCTCACTGCTTGCCGCCTTACGCTCGCTCGACCTCAGCGAGGACAGGGCCTTCCTGATCGCGGTTGCCGTCTATCCCAGCCAGTTCCCGCATCCGCAGGCTATCCGGACTTTCCTCGACCGTTACCGGCTGCTGCATCGCGAAGCGGCCCAGGACAAGATGCGGTCGTGGCGGGCGGAAACCCTTTCAAGGGCGGTTCGCGGCGCAGCACCTGCCAACAGCGATACACGCACCGCCTCGAACAGCGACGATGCGGCTGATACCTCCGGCCTCAGGGCGTCTTCACGGAAATAAGCTCCTCGACAGGCACGGTGCCGGCCTCGATCTCGACCACCCAAATGTCGGGATCGAACTTTTTCTCCCTTTCCAGCCTGGCGTCGAGCACGGAGGCATCCTCGCCGGCTCCGAGCAGAGTGAAAAACCGGTCGTCGGGCTTGGCCGAATCATAGCTTGTCTGCGGCGCCGGCCCGAAGAGGGCAACCTCGCCCAGCCTGCCCCGCGCCAGGACGAAGATAGCGCCGGCCTCGGTCGCGCCGCGCTTGACCACGGCGGCAAATCCGCCGGCGCCGAAAACCCGGCGCAACAGGGCCGAGACCCACAGATCCGATGTGACACGCATGAGAAAACTCCGCGAATGCATGTCGCCCAAAAGGTGGGTTCCGGTTTTGGAACAACGGCATGCATGAGAACAAGGCAGGCGGGTTCTCTAAAGTAGTTTGCCGTTTCAAGGAAACGGCAAACTACTTTAGCCCTTGTTTGACGCGATTCCGGACGGAAAACCGTTTCACACTTTTCCTGGAATTGCTTTGTCGATATTTCCGCCGCTGGGCGAGCCGTCGTTCAGCCGTCAGTTGGTCAGGCCGATCTCGCGCATCTTGACGTAGACGATCTCATCGGGCTCGCCGGTCTGCGGCAGCCCGAACAGCGACTGGAATTCCTTGATCGCTGCCTTGGTGCGCGCGCCGACGACACCATCCAGCTGCATGTCGTCATTGCCGAACGCCTTGAGCCCGGCCTGGATCTTGACGATGCGGGCATCGGGCGCTTGCGTCGCGGCATTCGCCTGTCCGGAATTTGTCTGTCCCGAACCTGTCTGCAAAGACACCGGAACGGCGGCCGGCGTATCCGGACGCGGCTGCGGCCTGGGTACCACGGAAGCGGTTTTCGGCGTCGCGCCCAGTTGATCGAGCAGAAGCGCGTCGATCTCGCCGGACGTGTTGAGCCCAACCTTCTGCTGATAGTCCTGGATAGCCTTGCGGGTGTTGGGTCCGGAAATGCCGTCGACCGTTCCCGAATAGAAATCGAGATCCTTCAATATGCCTTGCACCTGCTCGACAACCGGATCGCCCTTGATCGGTGCCGGCGCGCCGGATGGCCGCACGATGTTGAACGTCGTTTCCGGCTCGTCGGGCGCCGCGTGCGGAAAACCCGCAATGCTGCGGGTCGCGAAGAATGCGCCGGCATGCGGGAAAGGCTGGTACCACAAGGCATTTGCGGAGACGTAGAACAGCGTCACCAGGAATGCCGTCGAGCCGCCCACCAGGACAGGGTTGCGCGAGATCATGCCGCCGACGGCGACAGCGCCGTCCTGAAAGGCGTTGCTGCGGCGCTTGACCGCCTTAGCCTGTTTTGCGGAGCGAGCCATTTCTGTCCCCTTTCGCCATCGCTACAGGCATGGTCAGCACGCCGGCCTTCTCCGCCTGATGTCCCTTCGGTCCGTTCACCGGCAGGCTGATGGTCACCGTGGTGCCCTCGCCCGGCATGCTTTCGATGGACATCGTGCCTTCGTGGAGCGCCACCAGACCCTTGACAAGTGAAAGGCCAAGACCAGTCCCCTCGAAACGGCGGGTATAGTCGTTCTGGATCTGCATGAAGGGCTTGCCGAGATTGGCGAAATCCTCCTCGGCGATGCCGATGCCGGTGTCCCTGACCCAGAAATGCAGGCGCGAACCGATCCGCTTGGCACCGACGACGACGTCGCCGCCGTCGGGGGTGAACTTGATCGCGTTGGAGACCAGGTTGATGAGCATCTGCTGCACGGCGCGCTGATCGGCATTGATGTCGCCGGCGTCCGGCGCGATCTGCGCCCGCAGATCGATGTTCTTGGCCTGCGCCTGCAGTTGCATCATCGACTGGCACATGTCGACCGCTTCCGCGAACCGGAACGGCTCGGGTTCGGTCGCGTAAACGCCCGATTCAATCCTGGACACGTCGAGTATCGAGGTTACGACGGCGAGCAGATGCTGGCCCGAATCCCGTACCAAGCCGACATATTCCTTCTGGCGCGGATCCTTGAAGGCGCCGAACATCTCGTGCAGCAGCATATCCGAGAAGCCGATGATGGCATTCAACGGCGTGCGCAGTTCGTGGCTGACCACCGCCAGGAAGCGCCCCTTCGCCACTTCGGCGGATGCGGCCGCCTCATTGGCCGCCGCGAGATCCTCGCGCAACCGGCTGATCTCGTCATTCTCGCGCAGGACGAGCGTAAAGACGTCACCCTGTTCCTCACCACGCACCAGATCAAGCGAGAACGGCCGGTAATTGTCGGCCGTCAGGCTATTGCCGTTCTGAGGCAGCCGGATGCGCAATTCGAGCCGGCGCGACAGCGCACCGTCGCGCATGTCGGCCATCGCGCTGAGATAGGAAACGCGATCCGACAGATGGACGCGATCGAAGAGGCCGTTTCCGGACAGCAGTTCGGGCGGCAGTTTCAAAAGCGTGCGGGCCTTTGGCGACGCGTCCAGTACCTCGCCATGACGGGCAACGCGCAAGACCACCGCATCGATGATGTCTTCGAGCCGGTCGGCAGTGTCGACCACAGCCGCGTCGGCGGTGTTTTGAAACGCCGATGCACGCGGCATCAGTGTCAGCGCCCACACCAACGGCACCAGCCAGTGCCACGCCGCGATCTGCGCTCCTGCGAAAGGAAATACGGTTCCAGCCAAAGGCTGAGCCAGGATGGCGACAGCGGCCGACACGGCTCCCCACAGTGCTGCACGTCGCGAGCCGCCGATCCACCAGGCTTCGAAAGGCAGCGCCAAGACAAGCATGGCGACAGGCGAACCCAACCCGCCCGCGGCGGCAATGAGACTGCCGAGCGAAATGCCGGCCAGCACCAGGGCGACCCGACTCGCCATCGCCATCTTGCCGGTCGCCGCCACCAGCAAGGCGACGAACCAGCACAGGCCAAAGGCGGCGAAGATGGCGGCCATGGTGACGGCAACGCCCATGCCTGAAGTGACCAGCGTGACCGCGGCGCCGGCGGCAAAGAAAGGAGCGGCGAGCATGACGCCGATGAAACGGCGCTGGCGCTCGCGGTCGCTCCGCCCAAGGATGGACGGATGGACCATACGTTCGCAACCGGCAGAAATCGCGCCAGGCAATTCAACGTATCTGGCCTTGATTGAACTCAACTCAACGCACTCGCACTTGTCGTGGACAGCTCTGCTTTGCAGATGGTTCTGGTTGGCTTTGAAACTCGCATCCAGCGTTTAAGGAATGGATAAGGCAGGGCCGACCAAGGCCCTGGCCTGCGGCAAATATCGGGATGCCGGCCGCCGAAAGCACGGGCAAATGCAGCCATAGTAAACGGAGAGTTATCCGGCGACGGCACCTATCGGACAGACGCACACGGCACTCGGACTTCCACATTCCAAGAAAAATACAGGAAAATCATGGGGATATATGGTTATTTGTTGTTAAGGAAAATCACTGGCAATTGAGACAAAACGATTGCAGAACGCTTCGTCTCGAATTTGCCTAAAATTTGAGGAAAATTCTCTCTTTGCCTGCAAGCCGTCCTTTGCGCCTGTGTGCCAAGATCCTGCCTACAAAAGAGGTCATGCCATATGGATGCATGATCCGGTCACGACGAGAGGGCAAGGGCATGGTCTTCCTCATAAGAATGGCTTTCTGGTTTTCGCTGGTGCTGCTGGCGCTGCCGCTGACTGTCGGCCCCGATGAATCGGGCCGCGAAAGCGTCGGGCCGATCCAGGCCTTGTTTGCGGCACGCGAAGCGGTTGGCGATATCGCCGGCATTTGCGAACGCAAGCCCGATGTCTGCGAGACCGGCAAGTCGGCAATGCACACCATCACCGCCCGCGCCAAGGAGACCGCCAAGATCGCGGCAGCGATAATGGACGACAAGTCCGCCGCCAGCCCCGACACATCCACGATGACCGGCAGCCTGCCCGAAGAAATCGTCTTGCCCGAGACCGTCAACCTGCCGCCTCAGAATTAAGCCGTTTCGACGGCGCACCGCGGGCTGTCTGCCCTCTCGACGCCCGCGGTGTCCTTGTTTTTCCGTGACGCGGCGCCGCCGCGTGACTATATCCGGGCCATGACCACCACGATCCAGACGATCCGCGACGATTTTTCGTTCCTCGAGGAATGGGAAGACCGCTATCGCTATGTCATCGAACTCGGCGAGGCGCTGCCGCCATTTCCCGACGAGCAGCGCAGCACCGCCAACAAGGTGCCGGGATGCGTGAGCCAGGTCTGGCTGACCACCGAACGCGGAGCCGGGACCGACCCGATCGTCACCTTCACCGGCGATTCGGACGCTCACATCGTGCGTGGACTGGTTGCGATCATGCTGGCGCTGTTTTCCGGCAGGACCGCCAGCGAAATCCAGCAGACCGATGCGGAAGCGACATTGAAAGAACTCGGCCTCGACGAACATCTGTCGCCGCAGCGCGCCAACGGCCTTCGCTCGATGGTCAAGCGCATCAAGCGCGACGCCGAGGCAGCGCTCAAGCAGACCGCCTGACACCTCCATACCCGATCCGCGCGTCGCGGCGCGCAAAAATCAAACGGCGCCCGAAGGCGCCGTTGATGTCGATCCGATCTGGCTTATTTTAACGCAATTCCCAAGGGAAAGCTCTATGCGCTTTCCCGGGAAAACCGTTTCACATTTTTCCTGGAATTGCTCTGGCAGCGATTACCGCGCTTTGCGCTTGCGGCCGAGGCCCATCTTCTTGGCAAGCTGTGACCGGGCAGCCGCATAGTTGGGTGCAACCATCGGATAGGTCGGGTCAAGGTTCCACTTTTCGCGATACTGATCCGGTGTCAGGTCATAGTGGGTCATCAAATGACGCTTCAGCGACTTGAACTTCTTGCCGTCTTCAAGGCAAACGATGTAGTCGTCATGAACCGACCGCTTCGGGTTGACCGCCGGCTTCTGCTTGTCGGCAGGCGGCTGTTCGGCGGTTCCGCCCACACGCCCGAGCGCAGCATGGACATCGGATATCAGGTTCGGCAATTCGCCGACCGGCACGGGATTGTTGCTGACATAGGCGGCCACCACATCGGCGGTCAATTCGATCAGCGCATCGCTGTTTCTGGAAGGTGTTTCGACAATATCCATGGTCTTCGGGCCCCAACAAGAGTTACATCGATCTGCGCCCTTTTTTACAAGCAGGGCATCGCACGAATTTTGTGCAGGTAGAGTTTCTACGATTCGTGTCGCGGGCACATCAATGAGCGCGCAGACCAAGTAAGTCAATTCGGCCCTTACGCTATATTGAACGATATTGATCAATTATTCCACGATCAGCTTCAATCTTTCGTGCATTGTGTAATTTATCGATATTTCGCGCTCCGCCGGCGGCGGCTGACGTAACGTCAGATCGCCGTTACATTCGTGGCAACTCACGACACGGGTTTTAATGTTTGATCTTGCTTGGCTATCGCCCGAGCAATATTGGTTGTTCACATTTATCCACAAAACCGTAGGTTGCCGTGGTCATACGCAAGCATCATGCATGCCTGTCATCCAACCGATCGGCTGATTGCTGCCGCGTCAATCAATGCGGGGTGATGTATTTGCCATAGGCCCAGCCGGTGATGAAATTGCCGTTCTGGGCCGGATCATGCCAGACTTCGCACCAGCGATAGCGAATCTTCTGTTCCTGCTTCCATGCCGGCTGGTTGGCGATGTCGAGCAGGTTTATTCCGCCGGTGCATCGCCCGGTCATCTGCAGAACGGTCCCGTTCGGATATCCCGCCTGCTTCTGGGATGTGCCCGAAGGGTATTTGCGTACGTTGAGCGTATCGCCGAACGGCACATTGGCCACTTGCCAAGCCGCGAATACGGTCGCATGAGACTGGCCGGCAAAGGCCAGAGTTAGTGAAGCAACGGCGAAAGCCGCAGCAGTCCGAGACCAAATAGTCATCATCTCTCCTCCCGGCTCATCTCCTGGAGCCGACACAACCCATACGCTGTGGCTCTTGAACCTGCCCTGAGTGGCGTGTTCATTCGCCGTTCAAGATCTTTCTCCATTTGAGATGGTCCATTCAAGATACTGGCCTATTCAAGATACTGGCCCATTCAAGATACTGGCAAAGCGAGACGCAATGACCAAGACATCCATATTTCCGATCGTCAGCCCGCCTACGCCCGAGAAGCGGCCGGTTTCCGACACGCATCACGGCATCACGCGAACCGACGACTATGCCTGGCTGCGGGCCGGCAATTGGCAGGAGATGTTCCGCGACCCGTCATTGCTTGATGCGGGAATCCGCGCAGAACTCGAGGCGGAGAACGCGTACCAGTCGAAGCTGATGGCCGACACGGCCGAACTGCAGAAGCAGCTTTTCAAGGAGATGAAGGGCCGTATCAAGGAAGACGATTCTTCCGTGCCGATGAAGGACGGACCCTATGCCTATGGCTCGTCCTTCAAGCTTGGTGGCGAGCAGCCGCGCTATTTCCGTATGCCACGCGACGGCGGTGCCGAGCATATCCTGCTCGATGGCGACGCAGAGGCCGCGGGCAAGGCCTATTTCCGTCTTGGTGGTGTCGACCATTCGGCCGACCACGCAAGGCTGCTTTGGGCATTCGACGACAAGGGCTCCGAATTCTACACGCTTCGCGTGCGTGACCTTGCCGACGGCAGGGAGCTTGAGGACCAGATCCCCGACACCGGCGGTTCAGGTGTCTGGAACGCCGGCAATGACGGCTTCTTCTATACACGTCTCGATCCCAACCACCGCCCGTCGAAGGTGCTGTTCCATGCGCTTGGCGACAGCCCGCAAAGCGACCGGCTGATCTATGAGGAAACCGATCCCGGCTTCTTCATGAATGTCGACGGCACCCGCAACAACGAGTGGATCATGATCGGCATCAACGATCACGAGACCTCGGAATACCGCCTGATGCGCGCCGACGATCCGTTTGCCGAGCCGAAACTGGTGTCGCCGCGCGAGATTGGCCTTCAGTACGAGTTGGAAGAAGGCGGCGATATCTTCTTCATCCTGACCAATGCCGACGGCGCCAAGGACTTCAAGATCATGACGGCACCGGCGGGCGATCCCGTGCGCGCCAACTGGCAGGAACTGGTGCCGCATGAGCCCGGTCGGCTGATCCTGTCGGTGATCGGCTTCAGGGACCACATGGTCCGGCTCGAACGCAAGGAAGGCCTGCCGCGCATCGTCGTGCGCGACCGGATCAGCGGCGAGGAGCATCTTCTGTCCCTCGACGAGGAGGCCTTCTCGCTCGGACTGTCGGGTTCTTATGAGTACGACACCGAGATCATGCGCTTTTCCTACTCGTCGATGACGACGCCGGCGCAGGTGTTCGACTACAATATGCGCACCCGCGAGCGGGTGCTGCTGAAGACCCAGGAAGTGCCGTCCGGCCATGATGCGGACCACTATGTCACGCGGCGCCTGATGGCGCCGGCCAGCGACGGCGAACTGGTGCCGATCTCGCTTTTGCATCATCGCGACACGCCGCTGGATGGATCCGCACCTTGCCTGCTTTATGGCTACGGCTCCTATGGCATCACCGTGCCGGCCGCCTTCAACACCAACTGGTTCTCGCTGGTCGACCGTGGCTTCGTCTTCGCCATCGCTCACGTTCGCGGCGGCAAGGACAAGGGCTATGGCTGGTACGATGAGGGCAAGCGGGAGAACAAGATGAACACGTTCACCGATTTCATCGCCGTCGCGCGCCATCTGGTCACGGAGCGTTACACGGCGCATGACCGTATCGTCGCGCAGGGCGGTTCGGCCGGCGGCATGCTGATGGGTGCCGTCGCCAACATGGCGCCGGATTGTTTTGGCGGCATTGTCGCCGAGGTTCCCTTCGTCGATGTGCTCACCACCATGCTCGATGCGACCCTGCCGCTGACGCCGCCGGAATGGCCCGAATGGGGCAATCCGATCGCGTCCGCCGACGACTACCGGACCATTGCCGCCTACTCGCCCTATGACAATGTCGCTGATCACGACTATCCGCCGATCCTGGCGCTGGCCGGTCTCACCGATCCGCGCGTCACCTACTGGGAACCGGCCAAATGGGTGGCCCGCCTGCGTGATCGCAAGAGCGGGGACAATCCGGTTCTGTTCAAGATCAACATGGATTCGGGCCATGCCGGCGCTTCCGGCCGGTTTTCGCGGCTGGAAGAGATCGCCTACACCTATTCCTTCGCGCTGAAAGTGATGGGCAAGGCGCAGCCTACGGGAGCAACCAACAAATGATCGACCTCACCACTCTGATCGCTTACATCGCGGTCGTTTTCGGCTTCGTCTTCATTCCAGGCCCCGCCACCCTGCTGACGATCGCCCGGGCAACGAGTTCCGGAACCAAGGTCGGCATCGCGACGGGCGCCGGGATCGCTGCCGGCGATGTCTTTCACACCGTCATGGCGATGATCGGCATATCGGCGGTCATCGCCGCGTCGGCGACGCTGTTCATCGTCATAAAGTACATCGGCGCGGCCTACCTGATCTATCTCGGCATTCGCGCGATCATGGAGAAAACACCGGCCAATCCGGCTGCCGGCGCGCTTGCGATCTCTGCCGGCAAGGCGTTTCGACAGGCTGTCCTGACCGAAGTGCTCAACCCCAAAACCGCTCTGTTCTTCCTCGCCTTCCTGCCTCAGTTCGTGCGGCCTGAAAACGGAACGGTGATGCTTCAGATGGCCGCGTTGGGGGTCATCTTCGTCGTACTGGGCCTTTTCAGCACGGTCGTCTTTGCCGTGAGCGCTGGCCGGCTCGGCACGCTCCTGCGCCGAAATCCGTCAGTGTTACGATGGCAGGGCAAAGTTGTCGGCGGCATCTACTGCGCTTTGGGCGTCCGTCTGGCGCTGCAGCAACGCTGACTCCAGACGATGATCGACGCGCCCTTTCCGGAGGGCTGGGTGATCAGGACTTTTTGAAGTTCCCGTTGCTCATTTTCACTCGCAATTGCGGTGACCGCGCGCTACCCAGTGCGCGGCTTTTCCCGGCCTGACAGCCTCCAATCGCGTAAAGGTCCATTATGCTGCTCGTCGACGTCTATCTCGACAAATCGCCTATCCAGGGAATCGGCGTCTTTGCCAAGAACCACATTCCTCGCGGCACTCTGATCTGGAAGCTGGACCCAAGGTTCGATCGGCTCATCGAGGTCGAGACTTATGAGCGCGTGGCCGGCCCGGTGAAGAGCTATCTCGATCGCTACTCCTATCCCGACCGCCGCGATCCGAACTACATCGTCTTCGAAGCCGACGACGCGCGCTATATGAACCATGCCGACGAGCCGAACTGCGACGTCTCCTCACCCGAGGAGAGCTTTGCGCTGCGCGACATCGCGCCTGGCGAAGAGCTGACCTGCAACTACAACCATTTCTTCGAAACGGGCTTCGATTTTCTCGGCGACCGCCACCTGTTATCCGCAGACCCGGTCTAGTTCGCCGTCTTCTTGCGGGCCGGATAGCCGTTTGGATGCGCCGGGATCGCCTTCAGATAGGCGGCGATGGCCGCACGGTCCTGCGGCGTCAGTTCGGCCATGTTCCGCTGGACGTCGACCATGGCGCCGCCGACCGAATCGAAATCGGGCGTGAAGCCGGTTTCGAGATAGTTGGCGATATCTGCCTCCGACCATTCGGCGAGACCGCCCTCGCCTGATGTGATGTTCGGCACGACGCCACTGCCTTCCGCGGCCACGGCGCCCGCCAGCCATTCGTTCTTCTTCGTGCCGCCCGCAAGATCGCGCGGCGTGTGGCATTCGCCGCAATGGCCTGGCCCTTCGACCAGGTAGCGGCCTGATATCACCGGATCAGGCGTGCCTTCGGGGAAGGCAACAACCGGCTGGTCGCTGAGGTAGAGCAATTTCCACAGGCCGATGCCGCGGCGGATATCGAAGGGGAAATCGAGCGAATTGCCCGGCGCCTTGCCGGCGACGGCCGGCAACGTCTTCAAGAAGGCATAGAGATCGCCAATGTCGGCCGGATTCATGCGCGCGTAGGATGCATAGGGAAACGCCGGATAAAAATGCTCACCAGAAGGCGACACGCCCTTCAGCATGGCATTGGCGAGGTCCTCGACAGACCATGCGCCGATACCGTCCTTGGGATCTTGCGAAATGTTGGGCGGCACGAAGGTTCCGAAGGGCGTCTTGAGTTCGAGGCCCCCAACGAGCTGAAGCCGCGTGTCGCCCTGTGAGCCCGGCTTTGCATGGCAGGATGTGCAACCGCCGGCATAAAAGATGCGCTTGCCCTTGGCAGCGTCGCCAGGACCGAGCTTGGCCAGAGTTTCCCTGTCGAGCCTCACCGGCGCCGACAGGACCCACCCGGCAACCGCGCCGACGCCGCCCAGAATGACGACGGCGCCGACAAGTTTTTTCAGCCACGCCATGGCTGGTGATCAGCCCTTCTTGATTCTGTAGCCTTGATGGCAGGTGCCGCAATCGGAGCCGATAGCGCCGACTTGCGCCTTCAGCGCGTCGGCATCGGCGGGAGCCGCAGCGACCGCAGCCTTGACGTCGGCGAGATATTTGTCCTCCGCTGCCTTGAAGCCAGCCATGTCTTCCCAGATCTTCGGCGAGGCCGTGGTGTCGCCGGTGTCGCTGCCGGCCGGGAACAGCGCATCGGCATCGAATTTGTCGGCATTCGCCTGCAGCGCCTGAAGTTGCGTCAACACAGCCGCCGCATCAAAGGGTTCCTCGCCCTTGACCACTTTCGACAGGCCGCCGACGATCTTTCCGCGTTCCTTCATCAGTGCCTGCCGATCGAGGATCGGGTCGGCAAAAGCCGCCGAGGCCGCGAGTGCGAGCATAGAGATGGCGATAACAAGCTTTCTCATTCAATTGGCTCCATGATGAAGGCATTTCGGGACAGGACGTTAACGGATGCATCAGGGGGAAAATTCCCTTCCCCCTGATGATTTTTGCCAGACCTTTGTTGTTACGGGAATCTCGACGCAGAAAAAGAAAAGCCCCGCTCGATGAACTGCCCCCCGAAAGTTGGGCATCAACCTTCGGGGGAGCAGTTCATCGCGCGGGGCTTCTCTACGATCGATCAGGACATCAAACGCGCTGTGTTCAAGCGGACTCGAACGACGCGGTTTGAGTCTTTGTTTTCGTGCATGTCGTTATCCCAAAACCGCTGCGCACTTTTGGGCAACATGCATCAGGCCTTTTCGTACAATTCGAGGACATGGTCCCAGTTGATCAGGCTATCGACGAACGCCTCGAGATATTTCGGCCGGGCGTTGCGATAGTCGATGTAATAGGAGTGCTCCCAGACATCGACGCCAAGGATCGGCGACGCGCCATGAACGAGCGGGTTCTCGCCGTTCGGCGTCTTCGAGATCGCCAGCTTGCCATCCTTGACCGAGACCCAGGCCCAGCCGGAACCGAACTGAGTCGTGCCGGCGGCAATGAAGTCGGCCTTGAACTTGTCATAGCCACCAAGATCGCTATCGACTGCCTTCTGCAAGGCGCCCGGCAGCTTGTTGCCGCCGCCGCCTTTCTTCATCCACTTCCAGAAATGGATATGGTTGTAGTGCTGGGCAGCATTGTTGAAGAGGCCGGCATTCTTGCCGAACGACTGCTTGACCACCTCTTCGACCGACAGATCACCCAAGCCGGCCTCGGCGGCGAGCTTGTTTCCGTTATCGACATACGCCTTGTGGTGCTTGTCGTGGTGATATTCCAGCGTCTCTTTCGACATGTAAGGCTGCAAGGCCTCATAGTCGTAAGGCAGAGCGGGCAATTCAAAGGCCATGGATAGTACTCCCTCGTGGAAAAATCCGGTGTCGATACCGGAGTAAGATAGGTCTGGAATGGATTGGGACAACTCCGGAAGAAGCGTCGGTCGCCTTTTTATCCGCTCAAGCAGGGGAAGTCGAATGCGCCCAAGCCCAATAGAGTTCGCGCGCCTTTTTGGCCACCGGCCCGGGTTGCAGATTGCGATCCTCGATACGCGTGACCGGCACCACCTTGGAATGGTTCCCGGTCGAAAAAATTTCGTCCGCTTCGAGGAAATCTCGCACCGACAGCGTCTTTTCCGTGGTCCTGAAGCCATATTCGCCGAGCAGCGTTATCGTGCGCGAGCGGGTGATGCCGGACAGGAAGGTGCCGTTCGGCGCAGGCGTAAAGACGTGACCGTCCTTGACCAGGAAGATGTTCGAGGTTCCGGTCTCGGCGACGTTGCCCAGCATGTCGAGCACCATTGCGTTGTCGAAGCCGCGCATCTTGGCTTCGAGAATGGCCCGACCGTTGTTGGGGTAAAGGCAGCCGGCCTTGGCGTTGGTCGGCATGGTTTCGATGGTCGGACGCCGGAACGGCGACACGGTCACCGAAAAGCCAGTCGCCGGAATCATCGGTGATTCATAGAGGCAAAGGCAGAAGCGGGTCGAGGCGGGATCGGCCGGCACGCCCATATAGCCGCCATGCTCGGCCCAGTACATCGGCCTGATATAGACCGCCGTCTTGCCGTCGAACTTCTTCAACCCATCCCATGTCAGCCCGACGATCTTGTCGGCGCTCATGTTCGGCTTCAGGCCGAGCGCGATCGCCGAGGAATTCACCCTGGCGGCATGGAGGTCGAGATCCGGCGCCACGCCTTCGAACCAGCGGCCACCGTCGAACACGCTAGTGCCGAGCCACATGGCGTGGCTGCGCGGCCCCAGAATGGCGACGTTGCCCTCGTGCCAATCACCATCGACGAAAGTCCATGTCGCGGATTGCGCCGCAGCCGCCAGTGTCATCGTGTCGTCCCGCCTCAATCGGTCTCGTGTGACGGCCATTGGAAGATGCTTTGGCGGGCGCCGTCAACCGGCATCATGGAGTTTTGTTGAGGCCAGTGCCGGGGCGCAATGCAATCAAAGCTTGCACCTTGTCGCACCTGCCCTCAAAACTGTTGTCATGCAATACGCCGCCTATGTCTTCGACGCCTATGGCACGCTGTTCGACGTGCATGCCGCCGTGCGCCGTCATGCAGACCGGATCGGGCCGGACGGCCAATTGTTGTCCGAGATCTGGCGCGCCAAGCAGCTCGAATATTCCTGGGTGCGCACGCTGATGGGCGCCTATGCCGATTTCTGGCAACTGACCGAACAGGCGCTCGATTTCGCCTTGCGCAAGGTTCCCTCGGCCGACCCCGGTCTCAAGGCGATATTGCTGGATGCCTACTGGCGGCTGGATTGCTATCCGGAAGTGCCGGCCGTGCTCAAGGCGCTCAAGGCTTCGGGAGCGAGGCTGGCGATTCTGTCAAACGGTTCGCCCGAAATGCTGCAGGCAGCGGTCAAATCCGCCGCGCTCGACCAGGTTCTGGATGACATCTATTCCGTCGACAGGGTGCGGCGCTTCAAGACCGATCCGGCTGTCTACGATATGGTCGCCACCGGCTGGCGCCTCTACCCCGGCGCGGTTTCCTTCCAGTCCTCCAACCGCTGGGATATTGCAGGCGCCACCAAATTCGGCTTTCGCACGGTGTGGATCAACCGTTCCAACCAGCCCGAAGAATACCAGGATTTCCCACCGGCCCTTATCCTGCCGTCGCTCGAAGCCCTTGTGCCCGGCAGCTAGGAGACCTGTGTCTCTGGCGCCACAGTAGCGGCTCGGTCACAGCTTCGCCTTTGTTTGCCCACGTTCGGGCCAGAATCGGAACCGCCTATCGGCCCAGGTGTTGTCAGGCACCCCGCGGAACTGTCGGCGAATTCACGCTTTGTTGCGATTTGAGACTTAAAGAAGGCAACCATGTCCATAACCGAAATCGAATCTTTTCGCCTGAGCCGTCGCGGCTTTCTCAACGCCGCAGCCCTGGGCGCCGCTTCGATCGCGGTTTCCGCATGCGCCACTACCGGGCCGGGCCCGGTCGAGCCGCCGCCGCCAGCCTATGTCGAACCGCCCCTGACCGATTATGTGACGATGTACGCGGCAGTCAGCGACGGCGGCTTCGATTTGCCGGCCATCCCCGTCGACAAGATCGATCCGCAGTTCCTGCGTCAGATCGTTCCCGACCCGACGGGACAGAAGCCGGGAACCATAGTCGTCGATACCACCGGCCACTTCCTTTATCTGGTTCGTCCAGGCGGTCAGGCGATACGCTACGGCGTCGGCCTTGGCCGCGCCGGTTTCGAATGGTCCGGCGACGCCGTCGTTCAGTGGAAGCAGAAATGGCCAAAGTGGACGCCGCCGGACGAAATGATAGCCCGCCAGCCGGAATTGAAGCCCTACAGCGCCGACAATGGCGGCATGCCCGGCGGCCTGAAGAACCCGCTCGGCGCACGCGCGCTCTATCTGTTCCAGGGCAATGTCGACACGCTCTATCGTCTGCACGGCTCGCCTGAATGGCGGTCGATCGGCAAGTCGGTATCGTCAGGCTGCGTGCGTCTGATGAACCAGGACATTATCGACCTCTATGATCGCGTGCCCTCGAAGACGCCGGTCGTCGTGACCAGCGACGCCAGCCAACCCATGGTGGCGACGGCCAACCGACAGGCGATCCCGATCGACGCCGGCGTGCCGGACGGTTCGGTGCTACTTGGACCGGTCAAGGCGATTACCAATTCGATCTTCTGAGCAGGCGAAGGGGCGGCGGTTACGACGCTCCTTCACCGGATTGTCTCTCTGAAACGGAACCGATTCTGCATCGGCGGAGACCGGTCTGTCGCGTGGCGGCCCACTGCGATATTCTGTGGTGATGAAACTCAGCCAGAGCATACGGTTCTGCACGTCCGAGGACGGTACCCGCATCGCTGTCGCATCATGCGGGGAAGGCAAGGTGATCGTTCGGGCGGCGCACTGGCTGAGCCATGTCGATTATGATCTCGAAAGCCCGGTTTGGCGGCCATGGCTCCAGGCCCTTTCGGCCCACAACCAGTTTGTGCGCTACGATCCACGCGGTTGCGGTCTGTCGGATCGCCATGTCGCCGACCTCTCGATCGAAGCGTGGCACGCAGACCTGGACGCCGTGACGGCGACCATCGAGCAGCCAAGTTTCGTTCTGCTCGGTCTTTCGCAAGGCGGCGCTCTCAGCATCGCCTATGCGCTGCGGCATCCTGAGCGGGTGTCGCATCTGGTGCTGCTGAATGCCTACGGCCAGGGTGCGAGAGTTCGAGCGCAGACCGAGGCCGAGCGTTTGGAAGCCGAAACACTCGTCAATTTCGTGCGCATTGGCTGGGGACGCGAAAATCCTGCGTTCTGCCAGTTCTTCACCAATCTTTTCATTCCCAACGGGACACAAGAACAGCACCGCTGGTGGGGCGATCTTGAGCGCGTGACGGCAAGCGCCGACGTAGCCGCCCGCCTGCTCTGGCAGATGCAGGGGATCGACGTCCTCGACCTCGCGGTGAAACTCCGCGTCCCGACGTTGATCGCGCACAGCCGCGGGGACATGCGCGTGCCGTTCGATGAAGGCTGCAAGCTTGCCGCAGCGATCCCTGGAGCGCGCTTCCTGCCGCTTGAAAGCAAGAATCATGTTCTCCTGCCGACCGAGCCAGCCTGGAAGGTGTTCCAGGATGAACTCGATGCCTTCCTCGGACATGAGCGGCCCAGGCAGCCGCGCGCAATCCGAGAGGCCGGCCTGACACCTGCCGAGGCGGCGCTTCTGGATCTGGTCAAACAGGGGCTGGACAACCGCGCGATCGCGCAGCGCTTGAGCAAGAGCGTGAAGACCGTGCGCAATCAACTGTCGATGATTTTCAGCAAGCTCGGCGTCCACAGCCGATCGCAGGCAATCGTGATGACGCTGTCCGACAGAGAGCGAGCGCCCCAGCCCGATTGAGTTCCTCGCAGACCACAAATAAGGGACTTCTGTCCCTATTTGCATTCGCTTTCACTTCCCCCACGGGACTGCTGCATCATGCCCATCATCAGAGGGGGTCTCATCCTCGGAATCGGCGGAGCGACAAGCCGTCGTCCGAAGATCAGGAGGAACCCGACATGACGCAACTCAATGAAACCAGGCTCAATGAATTGGTAGGCCGCGTTCTGGGCGACCTTGGTGGTGCGGTCAGCGTGCCGTTGGTTCGGATCGGAGATGCGCTGGGTCTCTACAAAACGCTCAAGGAAATCGGCCCTGCGAAGGCCAACGAACTTGCCGATGCTGCAGGATGCGCGCGTCGCTACGTTCGCGAATGGCTGTCGGCGCAGGCGGCGTCCGGCTACGTGCACTATGAACATGGACGGTTTTCGCTGACGCCCGAGCAGTCATTCGTATTTGCCGAACCCGACAGCCCGGTCCATCTGATTGGCGGTTTCGACACCGCGGCTGCTATGGTCGAGAACCAGCCAAAAGTGGAATCGGCTTTCAGGACCGGGCGAGGCGTTGCCTGGGGCGATCAGGCAGGGTGTCTGTTTTGCGCCGTGTCACGTCTGTTTCGGCCGGGTTATGTCAATGCCCTGGTGAAGGACTGGCTGCCGGCGCTTGACGGTGTCGTCGCCACGTTGAAGGCAGGGGCATCGGTGGCCGACGTTGGGTGTGGGCACGGTCTGTCGACGATCCTAATGGCGCAGGCCTTCCCCGCCTCCCGCTTCATAGGTTACGACTTCCATCCGGCCTCGATTGCCGCCGCGACCGCGCATGCCCGGTCGTACGGACTGACGAACCTGAATTTCGAGGTCGGCCGGGCGCAAGATTTTGGCGGGCGTGGCTTCGATCTGATCACCTGCTTCGACTGCCTGCACGATATGGGCGACCCAAAGGCCGCGGCGGTGCATATTCGCAAATCGCTAAAAGAGGGCGGCACCTGGATGATCGTCGAACCCATGGCGGGAGATACTCTGGAGGAAAATATCAATCCGGTCGGACGGCTGTACTACTCGGCCTCGACGATGATCTGCGTTCCCACATCACTGGCACAGGAGACGGGCCTCGCGCTCGGAGCTCAAGCAGGAGAGAACCGGCTGACGGAAGTGATCCGGTCGGGTGGGTTCTCTCGTGTCCGGCGGGCTGCCCAGACCCCACTCAACATGGTGCTCGAAGCGACCTGACGCAGAAAAGGTCGGTTCGGGCCCTCCTCGAACCGGCCAACCAACGTCTGTCCGCCAAAACCGGCTCAATGCCGCCTATCCGATGCGGCTTCAAGCCACGGGCATTTCGCCAAAGCGGATGCCTCTGCCTCAGATCCGAAGCTCACCGCCCCCTGGAAAGACTGCCCAATATCCCGCGCACGATTGCCCTTCCGACCGACGAGCCGACCGAGCGCACCACCGACTTGATCGCCGCCTCGGCCACCGTCTGGCGGTTGGACGGGCGCGGTGCAGATGTGCGCCTGCCACCCGATTGCGGCGCGGGATCGTCATTGCCGAAGCCCGGAATGGTCCAGCGCGAGCCGCCGCTGCCGGCCTGCTGGGCCTGCTCTTCGGCATCCTGCGCGTCCTTGGCCTTTTTTTGCAGCATTTCGAAAGCCGATTCGCGGTCGACGGCCTGATCGTACTGGCCGGCGACCGGGCTTTCCTGGATCAGCTTTTGCCGCTCAGCGGCAGTTATGGGTCCAAGCCGCGAGGATGGCGGGCGGATAAGCGTCCGCTGCACCATGGACGGAACACCCTTGGCCTCCAGCGTCGAGACCAGCGCTTCGCCTGTGGCAAGCTGGGTAATGGCGGTCATGCAGTCAAAATCGGGATTTGGCCGAAACGTCTCGGCTGCCGTCCGGACTGCCTGCTGCTCACGCGGCGTATAGGCGCGCAGCGCGTGCTGGACGCGATTGCCGAGCTGGGCCAGGACTTTTTCAGGGATATCCAAAGGGTTCTGCGTGACGAAATAGACGCCGACGCCTTTCGAGCGGATCAGTCGGACCACTTGTTCGACGCGATCGATCAGCACCTTGGGTGCTTCGTCGAACAGAAGATGCGCCTCGTCGAAAAAGAACACCAGCTTCGGCTTGTCGGGGTCGCCGACTTCCGGCAGCACCTCGAACAGTTCCGACATCAGCCATAGCAGGAAGGTCGCGTAGAGCCGCGGATTCATCATCAGCTTGTCGGCGGCAAGCACGCTGATGGCCCCGCGTCCGTCGCGGGTGGTGCGCATGATATCGGCGATACGCAGTGCCGGTTCGCCGAAGAAGTTCGCCGCGCCCTGCTGCTCCAGGACCAGCAGCGTGCGCTGGATAGCCCCGACCGATGGCTTCGTCACATTGCCGTAGCGTGAGCCGATCTCGTCGGCGCGCTCGGCGATGTTGGCCAAGAGCGCCTGCAGATCCTTCATGTCGAGCAGCAGCAGGCCTTCCTCGTCAGCCAGGCGGAAGGCGATGTTCATGATGCCTTCCTGCGCCTCGGTCAGGTTCATCAGGCGCGATAGCAACAACGGCCCCATTTCCGAGACCGTGGCGCGGATCGGATGACCCTGTTCGCCGAACAAGTCCCAGAAGATGACGGGGAATTCCTGGAAGTCATAAGGATCGAGCTTGACCTGTTCGGCCCGCTTGACGAGGAAATCCTGTGCCGTGCCCATCATCGCGATGCCCGACAGATCCCCCTTGATGTCGGCGCAGAACACAGGCACGCCGGCGTTGGAAAATCCTTCGGCCAGGATCTGCAAGGTGACTGTCTTGCCGGTACCGGTGGCGCCCGTCACCAGGCCATGACGATTCCCATATTGCAGCAACAGCTGCTCGGCACGCTGATAGCTGTCGTCGGGCTTGCGGCTGGCGCCGATGAAAATACTGCTGTCGTCAGCCATATGCACGGTCTCCGCAAACTGATGTGTCTAAAGCCAGGGGCCTTGCCGCAGGTATAGTGAGGCCATTGGACAGCGACAATGCCATTCGTCCAAATCGGGGCCATTCGTCCAAATCCGGGCCATTCGTCCAAATCACCCCATTCTTTCAAGTCGGGTTTTTGGAGCTTGCGGATTTTGCCGCTGTTTGGCAATCGTCGTCCTCGCGGACTGACCTATATCTGATGGATCGAATCCGGTCTCTGAAAGCGCATTGCATTGCGATATCGGACCGGGGACCGTAGACTGAACCACTCCCGGCCGGTGCGGCCGCATGAAACGAGGAGGACGGATGGGCGCCGGAGCCTTGATCCAGGACGTGGAACCCGAAAACATCGAGCGCCAGCGATGGCTCGCCTTGGCGGAAAAGGCTTTGGCAGGCGCTTCCTTCGAGGAAAGGCTGGTCTCGCACAGCGACGACAACATCCGTATCGAACCGCTCTACGACCGCAGCACCGCGGCGGAACCGATCGTGTGCGCAAACCCGAAATCGCCATGGATCGTCAGCCAGCGAATCGACGATCCCGACACCAACCGCGCCAGAAGCCAAGCGCTGGAGGATGTGGCACAGGGTGCCACGGGATTGTCGCTGGTCTTCGAGGGGGCGCCGAACGCGTTCGGATACGGCTTGCCGAGAACGGCGGAGGCGTTGGAGGCGGTGCTGGACGGCATACCGCTCAACCGCATCCAGGTTCGCATCGACGCCCATCCCTGGAGCCGCGCCGTGGCCGACTGGCTGGTCGCTTTCCTGAGCAAGCGGCGGTCGGACCCGGCAAAGCTCAACCTCTCCTTCGGCATCGATCCAGCGGCGATCTTCGCGGGAACCGGTCGGCTGCGCATGTCGATCGAGGCGCTGCAGGCCTCCATGCCGCAGTCGCTGGCGCATTTCTTCGCGATGGGCGTTCCGGGCGTGCTGCTGGAAGCTGACGGGCGCGTGTTCCACAATGCCGGCGCCACGGAAGCGCAGGAGCTTGGCATCATGCTGGCTTCGGCTGTCTCCTACCTCAGAATGTTCGAGACGGCGCGGCAGCCGCTTGTCTATGCCGCACCTCATATCGGTTTTGCACTCAGCGTCGACCAGGACCAGTTGCTGTCGATAGCCAAGATGCGGGCGCTGCGCAGGCTCTGGGCGCGGGTGCAGGAGGCTTGTTCGATCCCGACATCCACGGCCAGTATCCATGCCGAGACGTCGTTTCGCATGATGACGGCGATGGACCCGGAGACCAACATCCTGCGCACCACCATTGCATGCTTTGCTGCGGCGTGCGGCGGCGCCGATTCGATCTCCATCCTGCCGCACACGATCGCGCATGGTCTGCCGGCGGGTTTTGCACGTCGTGTTGCCCGCAACACGCAGCTGATCATGGCCAATGAAAGCCATATCGATCATGTCGCCGATCCCGCCTATGGTTCCGGCGCTGTCGAGGCGCTGACCATGGAATTGTGCGAGCTGGCCTGGGCGGAATTGCAGACGATCGAAGCCGAGGGCGGTGTCCTGTCCAGCCTTCAGGACGGACACATCCAGAAGCGCGTCCACGCAGCGGCGGAGCAGCGCAATGCAGCCTACCGCACAGGTGAACGGGCCATCATCGGCACCACGCTCTATCCATCAAAAGACGAACGCCCGGTCGAGACGCTGGCGGCGGAACGGCGACCGGCCTTCACCGAAGGCGTTGCCGTCTGCGAGCCGCTGTTTCCAGTCCGCATCGACCAATCGATCGGAGCCGGCTCTTGATCCCGGACTTCGGCCAGATCGGCTGGATCCCGCCACGCCGCACGCCTGTCGAGGTCAAAGGCCAGCGGACCACGCCGGAAGGGCTCATTGCCAAGCATCTGTACAATCAAAGCGATCTCAAGGGGCTGCCGCATCTCGACACCTATCCCGGCCTGCCGCCCTTCGTGCGCGGCCCCTACCCGACCATGTATGTCCAGCAGCCCTGGACGATCCGGCAATATGCCGGTTTCTCGACGGCCGAAGATTCCAACGCTTTTTACCGACGCAACCTTGCCGCCGGCCAGAAAGGGTTGTCGGTCGCCTTCGATCTCGCCACGCATCGCGGCTATGACAGCGATCATCCGCGCGTTGCCGGCGATGTCGGCATGGCGGGCGTCGCCATCGATTCCATCCTCGACATGCGGCAGCTCTTCGACGGCATTCCGCTCGACGAGATGACGGTATCGATGACGATGAACGGCGCGGTGCTGCCGATCATGGCGCTTTACATCGTCGCTGCGGAAGAACAAGGCGTTGCGCAGAAGGATCTCGCCGGGACCATTCAGAACGACATTTTGAAGGAATTCATGGTCCGCAACACCTACATCTATCCGCCGAAACCTTCGATGCGGATCGTGTCGGACATCTTCTCATACACATCGAAGAACATGCCGAAGTTCAATTCGATATCGATCTCCGGCTATCACATGCAGGAGGCCGGCGCGACGGCCGACCTTGAGCTCGCCTACACGATCGCCGATGGCATCGAGTATGCCCGCGCCGGCGTCGCGGCGGGCCTCGACATCGACCGCTTTGCGCCTCGCCTGTCCTTCTTCTGGGCCATCGGCATGAATTTCTTCATGGAAGTCGCCAAGCTGCGGGCTGCGCGCCTGTTGTGGGCGACCCTGATGCAGAAGAATTTTTCGCCCAGGGACGAGCGCTCGCTGTCGCTGCGCACCCATTGCCAGACTTCTGGCTGGTCGCTGACGGCGCAGGATCCCTACAACAACATCATCCGCACCATGATCGAGGCGATGGCTGCAACGCAGGGCCATACCCAGTCGCTGCACACCAATTCCTTCGACGAGGCGATGGCGCTGCCGACCGACCATTCGGCGCGGATCGCCCGCAACACGCAGCTCATCCTGCAAAAGGAATCCGGCACCACGCGCATCATCGACCCGTGGGGCGGTTCGGCCTATCTCGAACGGCTGACGCATGATCTGGCGGCGCGCGCCCTTGCCCATATCGAGGAGGTCGAGGCGCTCGGCGGCATGGCCGCTGCGACCGAACAGGGCATACCCAAGCTGCGCATCGAGGAAGCCGCCGCACGCACGCAGGCGCGCATCGATTCCGGTGAGCAGATGCTGGTCGGCGTCAATGCCCATCGGCCCGAGTCCGACATCGAGGTCGACGTGCTGAAGATCGACAATGCCGAAGTCAGGGCGCGGCAATTGTCGAAGCTGCAACGGCTGAAGGGCACGCGCGACGTCGCCGCCGTCGAAAGCGCGCTCGATGCGCTGACCCGTGCCGCGCAAGGCAATGAAAACCTGCTGGAATTCGCCATCCGAGCCGCGCGCGCCAATGCCACGGTCGGCGAGATTTCATTCGCGTTGGAAAGGGCGTTTGGGCGCCACGTCGCCACGGTGCAGACCATTTCCGGGGTCTATCGCAAGGCGCTTGGCGATCATCCCGTGGTCGAGGGTCTGCAGGACAAGCTTGACGCCTTCGAGAAGAAGACCGGCGGCAAGCCGCGCATCCTGGTCGCCAAGATGGGTCAGGACGGCCACGACCGTGGCCAGAAGGTCATCGCCACGGCCTTCGCCGATCTCGGCTTCGACGTCACCGTCGGCGCGATGTTCCAGACACCGGATGAGATCGCCAGGCTGGCGGTCGCACAGGACGTCCACATCGTCGGCGCCTCGTCGCTGGCGGCGGGACATCTGACGCTGATCCCCGAACTACGTGACGCGCTGAAAAAGCTCGGCCGCGGCGACATGCTGATCGTCGCCGGCGGCGTCATCCCGCCGCAAGACTATGACGCGGTGCGGCAGGCGGGAGCTGCCGAGATCTTCCCGCCGGGCACGGTCATACCGAAAGCAGCGGATCGTTTGTTGGACCGGCTGCTGGCTTGACATTCAACGCTTGTCGTTATAATCACTGTTGCAACAGCATATAGAGTGTCTCCTCCTGCACGGCTAGTGGACTTGAGCGTTAACTCAAGTCCACTAGCCGTGCAGGAGGAGACTGAAGGAGGTCACAAATGAACATTACCGTACGCAAAATCGGCAATTCCGAAGGCGTGATTTTGCCCCGGGAAATGCTTGACCGGCTAAATGTTCGAGCAGGGGATACGCTTGTTGCCGCCGAGAACGCAGGCGAGCTTCGGCTTCGTCGGCTTGCGAGCGATCCTGAAGAATTTGAGAACAAAATGAAGGTAGCTCGCGAACGGATGAAAAAATATGAAGTTGCTTATCGCGCACTAGCGAAGTGAGTCAGCATCATTCGCGAGAATTTGTCGAGGCGCTTCACACTGAGCAATTGCGCCTTCACGGTGGCGCGCCGGGCATCCGCGATGAGGGTATGCTGGAATCGGCGCTCCACCGGCCGCAACAGAGAGAGAGCTATGGAGAGCCCGATCTCTGCGAATTAGCATCGGCGTATCTCTTCGGTATCGCCAAGAACCATCCCTTCGTTGACGGCAACAAACGCACTGCTTTTGCCGCAGCAGACTTGTTTCTCTACTTCAACGGGTTGAGCATTGAAGCCGATCCTGCGGATATCATCCAGTTGGTTATGATGGTTGCCGCCAGCGAGATCGATGAAGCCGGTGCAGCCGCTTTCTTCCGCGACCATGTCGTCAAGCTTGAAGACTAGCCATCGGAAAGCTTGACGATTTCCCATTCCTTGCCGTTGACGCTGGCCAAGTCGCCGACCTTCTTGCCGAACAGGGCGACAGCCATCGGTGACACATGGGAAATCGTGCCCTTGGCCGGATCGGCCTCGTCCTCGCCGACGATCTTCCAGTGCACCTTCCTGCCGTCATTGCTCTCGATCGTGACGCCCATGCCGAAGCGCACAAGGTTACTGCCCGGCTCCGGTACGGAGAGTTCGGCGCTTTCACGCCGGGCGGTCCAATAGCGCAGGTCGCGCGACACGACCGCGATGCGCTCGCGGTCGGCTTTGCGTTCGGCCTTCGCCAAGATATCGCGCAGATCGGCGAGATTGTCCTCAATCTGCGTCAGGCCGCGTTCTGTCACCAGATTGCGATGGTGGCTGACTGGCCGTTCACCGACGCCGGCGATGGCATTTTCGCTGTCTTCCTCGCGCGTGAAAGCTCTGCTCATTTCCTGAACTTAGGCCCGCAGAAGCTGCTCGACAAGCCATTGTCGCGCGCTCGGCAGGAGAGACAGAACGGCTGGCACGATTCCTGCGATAAGCAGGCTTGAACGCTGGGATTCTGTGCCGATGTTGAACAGACGAACGCTGCTGACCGGGACCGCCGGCTTGCCGTCATGGGGCTTGCGCTTGGCAAGGCGGTGGCCGCAAACCTGACTGGCATCGAGAAAGCCTCGATCCGCGGCTCGATCAATGCCACCGACCTCGGCGTGCAGCCCGGCACATCAGACGATCAGAGCAAGGCCTTCGCCAAACTCCTGCGTGACGCAAACAGCCGCGACATGCCGATATTCCTGCCGCCCGGCACCTATGTCGTCTCCAATCTTTCGCTGCCCGGCCGCGTGCGTCTTTCCGGCGTGCCGGGCGCGACGCGCATCGTTTACGGCGGTGACGGCCACCTGTTCATGGCCGAACAGGCCGACCATATCGAACTTAGCGGTCTGGTCTTCGATGGTTCGAACCGCACGATGGGCGATTACACGCAAGGGCTGCTCGATCTGCGCCGTATCGCGCACCTCGCCATCGACAATTGCCAGATCACCGGCAGCGGCAAGAACGGACTGGCGCTGGAACATGCGGCGGGCGGGGTCGAGCGCAGCGAGATATCGGGTGCCGCCGATGCCGGCATTTACTCGGTCGAGGCTGGCGGGCTGTCTATCACGGGCAACACCGTCTCCGATTGCGCCAATGGCGGCATCCTCGTGCACCGCTGGCAGGCGGCGGAAGACGGCACCATGGTCACCGGCAACCGCGTCCAACGGATCCAGGCACGCGGCGGCGGAACCGGGCAGAACGGCAACGGCATCAATGCCTTTCGCGCCGGCAATGTCGTCATCTCGGGCAACATCGTCTCGGACTGCGCCTTCTCGGCGATCCGGGCCAACAGCGCCAGCAACCTGCAGATATCGGGCAACACCTGCTCGCGCTCGGGCGAAACGGCGGTCTATTCCGAATTCTCGTTCGAAGGCGCCATCATCAGCAACAACATCGTCGACGGTGCCGCCAACGGCATCTCGATCGTCAATTTCAACGAAGGCGGCCGCATGGGCGTCTGCTCGGGCAACATTGTGCGCAATCTGTCGACCAGCGGCCCCTACCCCGCCGACTCGCCAGGGTTTGGCGTTGGCATCGGCGTCGAAGCCGACACAACCGTTTCCAACAACGTCATCGAGAACACGCCGCTCTATGGCATGCAGATCGGCTGGGGCCCGTACCTGCGCAATGTCGTCGCCACCGGCAACATCATTCGCAAGGCCGGAACCGGGATCGTCGTATCCGTGGTCGAGGGCGCCGGTACGGCCATCATTTCAGACAATGTCATCGACGGTGCGCTGAACGGCGCCATTGTCGGCCAGCGCTGGGCCGAACCGGCGACTGGCGATCTCACGTCATCGGACAATACCGGCTATGCGCATCTGACCGTCGAGCGCAATCACGTCAGTTGAGGGCTGCTGTCGGCCTCAGCGCCCCGACCTTGGCACCGTTGCGGTTTTCGATGGGCGTGTTTGCCAATTCGCTCAGCTTGAACGCCAAGGCCTCGTCGGCGCGCAACAGTTTGGCAAGGACGGCGGCAGCCATGGCTTCACCGGCGCGGCCGGCGCCATCGTCGCATTTGAGCGCGATGCCGAGACCGAGCTCCGGAATTGCGGCACAATGGACGCCCTCGGCGCCGCCTTTGGTGAAAATCCGCCCTGGTGCGGCCTGCATCAGCGCGACGTCTTCGCGGCCGCTGCCGGCAACCAAGAAGGGCTCGGCCATGCAGGCGGAAAGCAGCCGCTTTGCAGCCTTGGCTCGCTCTGGGCCAAAACCTGATGTCGTGGCCATGCGGGCAAAGCCGAGCGCGAAGCTCCTGAGCGGCACCGCATAGGTTGGGATCGAACAGCCATCGATGGCTCGCTGGTCCTCACCATGGACAGCGCCCGTGACCGACTGCATGGCATCGCGCACCATCTCCTGCAGGCCGTGTCCCGGCTTGACATAGCCGCGATGTGCAATGCCGGCGTGGACGCAGGTGCAGAGGAAGCCGGAATGCTTGCCGGAACAATTGTTGTGCAATGCGTTCGGCGAGCCGCCGCCGCGGGCGAGTGCAATCTCAGCATCATGATTGGACGGCCAATGCGTGCCGCATTCGAGAGCCGAACCGTCCAGCCCGGCCTTGGCCAGCATGGATCGCGCCAGTTCGACATGGGCCGGCTCGCCCGAATGGGACGCACAGGCAAGCGCCAGTTCGCGGTTGCCGAAACCATAGGCATCGGCCGCCCCGCTTTCGACCAGCGGCAATGCCTGGATCGCCTTGACCGCCGAGCGCGGAAACACCGGCTTGGCCGTGTCGCCGATCTCCCAGACAGGCTTGCCGTCGCCATCGAAGACCGCGACTGAGCCGCGATGCGCGCTCTCGACGATCTCGCCGCGCAACACTTCGATCAGAACCGGATTTGTCATGAACCCTCCCGTAAATGCGGGCGGTTTATCTGATCCGGTCGAGAATGGAAACGTAGTTGGCCACCGCCGCACCGCCCATGTTGAAGATGCCGCCAAGTTTTGCGCCCGGCACCTGGATGCCGCCGGCCTCGCCGACAAGCTGCATGGCGGTCAAGACATGCATGGACACGCCCGTGGCGCCGATCGGATGGCCCTTGGCCTTCAGCCCGCCGGATGGATTGACCGGCAGGCGACCATCCCTAGCCGTTGTGCCGTCCAGCGCCAGCTTGGCCCCCTCTCCCGGCTTGGCAAGGCCCATCGCCTCATATTCAATCAGTTCGGCAATGGTGAAGCAGTCATGCGTTTCGACGAAGGAGAGATCGTCGAGCGTCACGCCGGCGTTCTTGAGCGCCCGGGTCCAGGCCTGTTCGCAGCCTTCGAAGGTCAGGATGTCGCGCTTCGACATCGGCAGGAAATCCTGCACATGCTCGTTGGCGCGGAAGGCAACGGCACGGCGCATCTTCAGTGCCGTCGCGGTGTCGGCGAGGATAAGGGCGGCAGCGCCATCGGAGACCAGCGAGCAGTCGGTGCGCTTCAGAGGACCGGCGACGAAGGGGTTCTTCTCGCTCTCCTGGCGGCAGAACTCATAGCCGAAATCCTTGCGCATCTGCGCATAGGGATTGTCGACGCCGTTCTTGTGGTTCTTGGCGGCAATCATGGCCAGCGCATCCGACTGGTCGCCGTAGCGCTGAAAATAGGCCTGCGCGATCTTGCCGAAGACGCCAGCGAAACCCGCCGGTGTCTCGCCGTCCTCGGGCAGATAGGACGCCTTGAGCAGGTTTTTGCCGATCTCCGGCCCCGGCGTTGTCGTCATCTGCTCCGCGCCGACCACCAGCACGATGCGAGCGGCATTGGCGTCGATGGCACGGATGCCCTGGCGGACCGCCGCCGATCCGGTGGCGCAAGCGTTTTCGACGCGCGTCGCCGGCTTGAAGCGCAGCCGGTCGTCGGCCTGAAGCACCAGGCTGGCGGTGAAATCCTGCGCCGAAAAGCCGGCATTGAAGTGGCCGAGCACGATCTCGTCGACCTCGTCCGGACCAATGCCGGCATGGTCGAGCGCGTCCGTAGCGACCTTGACGATGAGGTTTTCGAGCGTTTCGCCCTCAAGCTTGCCGAAGCGCGAATGCGCCCAGCCAACGATGCATGCGGTCATGGCGGTCTCCATCCTTGGCGCCAGCCTAGCATGTGGGCCACGGCGCATTTCGCCTCTATTGTTCAAATCTAAACAATCCTGCTCGCCTCGTGAAGGGCTGGAACCAGACAATCGCTTGGTACAGGCGACACCAGTGCTGATTTTTTTGTTGATTGACCCGTCAATAAAAAATAATCCTTCTCGAAAGAGATCATTGCAAGATGCCGAAAATCGGAATGGAACCGCTGCGCCGCAAGGCGCTTATCGACGCGACGATCTCGGCGATCGGCGAGCGCGGCTCGCTCGACGTGACCATGTCCGAAATCGCCGGGCGCGCAGGGGTTTCGTCGGCCCTTGCCCATCACTATTTCGGCGCCAAGGACGAGCTGCTGCTGGCAACGATGCGCCACATCCTGGCCGAACTGACCGCCGACACGTTGCGCGCCCTTGGTTCGGCCAACACCGCGCGCGAGCGCGTCTCGGCGGTGGTCGCCGTCAATTTCTCCGACATCCAGTTCCAGCCGGAAACCATCGCCGCCTGGCTCGCCTTCTATGTCGAGGCGCAGAAATCATCGGCGTTGCGCCGACTGCTCAGGGTCTATGCGCGGCGACTGCATTCGAACCTGATGAGCGGGCTTGTCGGTATCTTGCCCAGAGCCGAAGCCGACCGCGCCGCCGAAGCGACAGCGGCGATGATCGACGGGCTCTACATCAGGCGGGCGCTGAAGGACGGCGTGCCTGATGCCGCGACCGCGATCGCGCTGGTCGAGGACTATCTCGAAACAAAACTCGGCGAGCGGCGCAAAAGTGACAATTAAGCGAAATTTTCTGATCGTCATGGTCGACCAGCTCAACGGAACCCTGTTTCCGGACGGCCCGGCGGAGTTTCTGCACACACCGCATCTGAAAGCGTTGGCCGCGCGTTCGGCGCGCTTTGCCAACAACTACACGGCCTCGCCGCTCTGCGCGCCAGGGCGTGCTTCGTTCATGAGCGGACAGTTGCCGTCGCGCACCGGCGTCTATGACAATGCGGCCGAATTCGCCTCATCGATCCCCACCTTTGCCCATCATCTGCGCGCCGCCGGCTACTACACCTGCCTGTCGGGCAAAATGCATTTCGTCGGGCCGGACCAGTTGCACGGTTTCGAGGAGCGGCTGACGACCGACATCTACCCTGCCGATTTCGGCTGGACGCCGGACTACCGCAAGCCCGGCGAGCGTATCGACTGGTGGTATCACAATCTGGGCTCGGTGACCGGCGCCGGCGTTGCCGAGATCACCAACCAGATGGAGTATGACGACGAGGTCGTGTTCCTGGCCACACAGAAGCTCTATCAGCTTTCGCGCGAACAGGACGATGCGAGCCATCGGCCCTGGTGCCTCACCGTCTCGCTGTCGCACCCGCACGATCCCTATGTCGCGCGCAAGCAATATTGGGATCTCTATGAGTATTGCCAGGCGCTGGATCCGGAAACCGGGTTCATCGCGCATGACGAGCAGGATGCGCATTCGCAGCGGCTGTACCACGCCAGCGACTATCCTTCTTTCGAGATCACGCCGGAACAGGTGCGTCGTTCGCGGCAGGGCTATTTCGCCAACATCTCCTATGTCGACGACAAGCTGGGCGAGATCCTGGATGTTCTCGAGCGCACCCGCATGGCCGACGACACAATCATCCTGTTCTGCTCGGACCACGGCGACATGCTCGGCGAGCGCGGCCTGTGGTTCAAGATGAGCTTCTTCGAGGGCTCGGCGCGGGTGCCGCTGATGATTGCGGGCAAGGGTGTGCCGGCCGGGCTGATCGAAACGCCGGTTTCCAATCTCGACGTGGCACCGACGCTTTGCGACCTCGCCGGCATCGACATCGCCGCGATCGCGCCGTGGACCGACGGCCAGTCGCTGCTGCCGCTCACCGAGGGCATTGAGCGCACCGCGCCGGTGTTGATGGAGTATGCCGCCGAAGGGTCCAACGCGCCTTTGGTGGCGATCCGCGACGGCAGATACAAATTCGTCCATTGCGAACTCGATCCGCCGCAACTGTTCGATCTCGAAGCCGATCCGCTCGAACGGGACAATCTGGCCGACGACGCGGCCAATGCGGACCTAGTGGCGGTATTCATGGACAAGGTCCAGGCGCGCTGGGACATGGCCGGCTTCGACGCCGCTGTCCGCGAAAGCCAGGCGCGCCGCTGGGTCGTCTATCCGGCGCTGCGCAACGGCGCCTATTACCCCTGGGATTTCCAGCCGCTGCAAAAAGCGTCCGAGCGTTACATGCGCAATCACATGAACCTAGACAATCTCGAAGAGAGCAAAAGGTATCCGCGAGGCGAATGATGTCAGACCTTCTCGTCCCCTCCCTCGACCATCTCAAGCAGGCCTATGCCGTCACATCCAGGGCGACGCAGATCACGCCGCTGCTGGAATCGACGGCACTGGCCCGCGAGACGGGTGCGGCCCGCGTCTTCATCAAGCCGGAATCGCTGCAATGGGCCGGCTCGTTCAAGGTGCGCGGTGCCTATTGGCGGCTGAAGCAGCTTTCAGCTGACGAAGCGAAGAAGGGCGTCGTCGCCTACTCCTCCGGCAATTTCGCGCAAGGGCTGGCGGCCGCCGGCCAAGCGCTTGCCATTCCGGTCACCATCGTCATGCCGATCGACGCACCGGCCGCCAAGCGCGACGCCACGGCAGGCTATGGCGCTCGTGTCGTGCTGACCGACCACGGCGAGCGCGCACGTGAGGAAGTCGCGGCCGCCAAGGCACGCGAGATCGCCGAGACCGAGGGGCTGGCGCTGCTGCATCCATTCGACGATCCGGAGATCGTCGCCGGCCAGGCGGGCGCCGGCCTCGAAGCGCTCGACCAACTCGAAGCCAAAGGTGCCAGCGCTGATCTTTTGTTCTGCTCGGTCGGCGGCGGCGGACTGATCGGCGGCGTTTCGCTTGCCTTCCACTATCTGTCGCCCGCCACTGAGATCATCGGCGTCGAACCGGAAGGTTTCAACGGCATGGGCTCGTCGCTGGCGCATGGCGCCATCGAGACGATGCCAATCGGGCCGAAATCGATCTGCGACGGACTGATGTCGCGACGGCCAGGCGACGCGCCGTTTGCCGCGGTCAAGACCGCGGGTGTTCGCGGCATCACCGTCGACGACGCGTCTGTCCGCCGGGCGATGCGGATCGCGTTCGAGCGCATGAAGCTGGTGCTCGAACCGTCCGGCGCCGCCTCGCTGGCGGCACTGCTCGGCGGCGAGGTGGATGTGGCGGGCAAAACCGTCCTGGTTGTGGCTACCGGCGGCAATGTCTCGCTCGCCGATTTTATGGCGCATATGAACCATGCTTGAAGCGGATTTCGTCATCATCGGCTCCGGCTCGGCCGGCTCGGCCATGGCCTACCGCCTGTCGGAGGACGGCAAGCATTCGGTCATCGTCATCGAATTCGGCGGGACCGATATCGGGCCGCTGATCCAGATGCCGTCGGCACTGTCGATCCCGCTCAACATGAGCCTCTACGACTGGGGCTTTGCCAGCGAGCCGGAGCCGCATCTCGGCGGCCGCGTGCTGGCGACGCCGCGCGGCAAGGTCATCGGCGGCTCGTCTTCGATCAACGGCATGGTCTATGTGCGCGGCCATGCCCGCGACTTCGACCATTGGGCCGAAGAGGGTGCGGCCGGCTGGAGCTTCGCCGACGTGCTCCCCTATTTCAAGCGCATGGAGGACTCGGATGGCGGCGAGGATGGCTGGCGGGGTCACGGCGGTCCGCTGCATGTGCAGCGCGGCTCGCGCCGCAATCCGCTCTACGGCGCCTTCGTCGAGGCCGGACGCCAGGCCGGGTTCGAGCTGACCGACGACTACAATGGTTCCAAGCAGGAAGGGTTTGGGCCGATGGAGCAGACCATCAGCGGCGGCCGCCGCTGGTCGGCGGCATCAGCCTATCTGAAGCCGGCGCTGAAGCGCAAAAATGTGAGTCTGGTCAAGGGCTTTGCGCGGCGGGTGATCATCGAGAATCAACGCGCCATCGGCGTCGAGATCGAAGCTCACAAAAAGATTCAGGTCGTTAAGGCGCGACGTGAGGTGATCGTCGCCGCCTCGTCGATCAATTCGCCCAAGATCCTGATGCTGTCCGGCATCGGCCCGGCCGAGCATTTGCGCGAAAACGGCATTGCCGTGGTGGCCGACAGACCCGGCGTCGGCCGCAATTTGCAAGACCATATGGAGCTCTACATCCAGCAGGAATCATTGCTGCCGATCACGCTCAATTCGGTGCTGAATCCGTTCTCGAAAGCGCTCATCGGCGCGCAGTGGCTGTTCCTCAAGACCGGGCTTGGCGCCACCAACCATTTCGAAGCGGCGGCCTTCGTGCGCTCGCGCGCCGGCGTCGACTACCCCGATATCCAGTACCATTTCATCCCTGCGGCTGTCCGTTATGACGGCAAGGCGGCGGCCAAGTCGCACGGCTTCCAGGCGCATGTCGGGCCGATGCGCTCGAAGTCGCGCGGCTCTGTGACGCTGCGCTCGCCGGACCCGAAATCGAAGCCGGTGATCCACTTCAACTACATGTCGCATCCCGACGACTGGGCGGAGTTCCGCCACTGCATCCGGCTGACGCGCGAGATCTTCGGCCAGTCGGCGTTCGACCCCTATCGGGGCAAGGAAATATCGCCTGGCAGCCACGTGCAGTCGGACGACGATCTCGACATCTTCATCCGGGATCACGCAGAGAGCGCCTACCATCCTTGCGGCACCTGCAAGATGGGCCGCGCCGACGACATGATGAGTGTCGTCGATCCGGAGTGCCGGGTCATCGGCGTCGACGGCTTGCGGGTCGCCGATTCCTCGATCTTCCCGCGCGTCACCAACGGCAATCTCAATGGGCCCTCGATCATGACCGGCGAGAAGGCATCCGATCACATCCTTGGCCGCACGCCGCTGGCGCCGTCCAACCAGGAACCATGGATCAATACGCGCTGGCAGGCGTCGGACAGATAGAGCATGATCGTGTGACTGCACGATCCGCATGCCGCGAAAGACAATCTGGAGACTTCCATGCGCGCTCAGCCCACGGCATCGCACTATGTCAACGGACGCTACATCGAGGACGAAGGTGGCGCCCCGCTGCCGGTCATCTATCCGGCAACCGGTGAGATCATCGCCATGCTGCGTTCGGCGACGCCGAACGTGCTGGAGCTCGCCGTCGAGGCAGCCCGCGCTGCGCAGCCCGCCTGGGCGCGGCTGAAGCCGGTCGAGCGCGGGCGCATCCTGCGCCGCGCAGCCGACATATTGCGCGCGCGCAACGCCGACCTCGCCCGCATCGAGACATTGGATACCGGCAAGGCTATCCAGGAAACGCTGGTGGCGGACGCCCCTTCGGCAGCGGACTGCCTTGAATATTTCGGCGGTGCGGTTGCTGCCTACAATGGCGAGTCGGTCGATCTCGGCGGACCCTTCGCCTACACAAGGCGCGAAGCGCTCGGCGTCTGTGTCGGCATCGGCGCCTGGAACTACCCGATCCAGATCGCCGGCTGGAAATCGGCACCGGCGCTCGCCATGGGCAATGCCATGGTGTTCAAGCCGTCGGAAAACACGCCGCTGTCGGCGCTGGCGCTGGCCGAGATATACAGCGAGGCCGGGCTGCCCGACGGGCTGTTCAATGTCGTGCAGGGCTATGGCGATGTCGGCGCCGGGCTTGTCGGCCACGATGTCGTCGCCAAGGTCTCGGTGACCGGCTCGGTGCCGACCGGCCGCAAGGTGCTGTCGCTGGCCGGCTCAAAAATGAAGCACGCGACGATGGAGCTCGGCGGCAAGTCGCCGCTGATCGTGTTCGACGATGCCGACATCGAGAACGCCATTGGCGGCGCCATGCTCGGCAATTTCTATTCGACCGGCCAGATCTGTTCCAACGGCACGCGCGTCTTCGTGCAGAGCGGCATCCACGGCCGCTTCGTCGAGCGCCTTGTCGAGCGAACCAAAAAAATCCGCATCGGCGATCCGCTCGATCCCGAAACCCAGATGGGGCCGCTGGTCTCCAAGGCGCAGCACGACAAGGTGGTCGGCTATATCGAAATCGGCAAGCTGGACGGCGCCGTTCTCGCCTGCGGCGGCAACGTGCCTTCACTGCAGGGTTTTCAGGGCGGGTTCTTCGTCGAGCCGACGGTGTTCACCGGCGTCACCGATGGCATGCGTGTCGCTCGTGAGGAAATTTTCGGGCCGGTGATGAGCGTGCTGAAATTCGACGGCGAGGACGAAGTGATCGACCGCGCCAACGACACCGAATTCGGCCTTGCTGCCGGCGTCTTCACCCGCGACCTGCCACGCGCCCACCGCGTCATCGCCGAACTGCAGGCCGGCACCTGCTGGATCAACGCCTACAATCTGACGCCGGTGGAAATCCCCTTCGGCGGCTTCAAGCAGTCAGGCATCGGACGCGAGAATTCGCTGGCAGCGCTGGCTCTCTATTCGCAGCTGAAGTCGATCTATGTCGAGACTGGAGACGTGGCGAGCCCGTATTGAATGGATTCAGATTTCGGCTTTTTTAGCAAGGGCGACGATCACCTTCTCAACGAGATCCTCGTCCTCCAAGTCTGACAGCAAGACGACTATATTTGACCTGAGCCCGCTCTTTATCGCGCCACCAACCCGAAACAGTCCACTCCTAACATACACCGGTTGCGCAAGTTTCAGATACAGGACCGTAGTATCCCTGACGGACTGAAACCTTATGCGCTCGACATCGCTCCATTGGATTGGCTTGTCTAACTGACGCTGATCCCACAACGTTTCTCTGGTAAGAATGAGCAATGGGAGAGAGTTCGCGGCGTCGACTATCATCCTTACCAACATTCCCGCAAAGAGAACGCTGACAAAAAGGCATCCGATCACTCCAGCTACCCACGCCATTCGGTCGAGTGAATTTCCGAGCTCCCAATTTTGGACTGCGACGAAATAGAACTTTATCGAAGAGGACAGTGCCAACAAGGCAGCGATTCCGAAGATTGGGTAATACCAACGAAAGCGGCCACCGACCTCCAATGGAAGATCAATTCTTTGTGGCGGAATGTCCTGAGTCTTCCAGAGAGTTGTGTCACCCGGAACGTCCACAAATTCCTTGGCAGTCGTCTGTCCCAACGCCTCATCCCTTCTCCGCCGTGCTGTCCAGATACTGGGTCAGCGCGCAGACCAGATGATAGAAGATGCTGGCCGGCACGTCCGATGCCAGCGAGCGGCCGCGCTCGTCGATGCGGTCGATCCACAGGCCGAGCGGCGCCGGGTCGATGTGCCAGCGAAACAGCCGGCCGACGCGCGCTTCGATTTCCGGCTTGAGATCGGGGCCGCCAGAGCCATCCAGCGCGATCGCCGCCTTCACGGCTTCGGCCTGCGGCCAACTGCGGGATATCAGGTCGAGCGGCAGGCCTTGCCTGGAGACGGCGCCATAGGCAAGCCCGGTGGCGCGGTTGAGGCCATTGGCAGTGGCCGACGCGTAAAGTTTTCGGGCAAAGCCGCTCAACTCGGCCTGGCCGCTACGCCCGGCGAAATCTACCAGCAAAGAGGCCCACTCGAAATGGTGGCCGGGCTCGGTCCATGACCCTTTCTCGCCGGCGGAGGGTTTCCATTCGGCATCGAAATACTCGCCAAGCGTCCAGCTTTCCGGATCGAAGAAATGACTGCGGAAGAGGTCGATGATACGCGCCGCGCGCCGCAGATGGGCGCGCTCGCCGGTCGCCTGGTGCCAGGCGAGAAAGGCCTCGAGCAGGTGCATATGCGGGTTGGAGCGGCGCTCGCCTTTGCCGTCCGATGTCTCAAGGAAGCCGGTCATACGGCTGTCTTCGAGATGCGCATCGAGAAAGGCGAAGGTTTCCTCGCCGAGGCGCAAGGCGTCGGGATTGCCTGACATATGCGCATGCGCCAGTGCCAGGAGCACGCAGGAATGATCGTAGGCATCCTCGGTGGCGTCGGCGACCGAACCGTCGACATTCAGCGTGCGAACCCAGCCGCCTTTGTCGGTGCGGCCCTTGCCGGCCATGAAGGCGATGCCGTGGCTGATCAACCGATCGGCCGGGCCGTCCCAGCCGCGCGCCCGGGCGACGGCGAAAGCATAGACCTGTCTTGCCATGGTGCGCATGCGCTTGGGCTTAATCAACGGCGAGGCGTCCAGGCCGAGCGCTTCGTGAAAGCCGCCATGGCGTTCGTCGACCCCCGATGTCGACCACAGCGGCAAGGTCTCCTGAAACAGCCAGTGATGCACGCGCCGGCGCCAGGCGCCGCTTTCGATGACGCGGTCATGCGCCGGCGTGAACCTGGTTTCCAGGCGACCCGATTTTTCGAGCTGCTCGACGATCTTCTTGACGTGTTGGCTGTGGCTGACCGGGGCGACGAAGGTGGCATCCGATGTCGAAACGATGGCGATATCCTTCATGCCGATCGCCGACAGCAGGCGGCCGTCGCTGCGAATGTAGGAATTCTCGCAATCGATGGCGACGACATCGCCGATGATGACATTGCCCCGGTCGTCTGCGGGGCCGACATCGAGCAGCGACTGCCACGAGCCGAGATCGTTCCAGCGGAAGCCCGCCGGCACCATGGCGATGTCTTTTGCCCGCTCCATGATGGCGTAGTCGATCGAGTTCGACGGAATGGCGGCGTAGAGTTCCAGCGGCATGTAAAGGCCCGACAGATCCGATGTCGCCGCCTTGTAGGCTGCTTCGGTGGCCTGCCAGATATCCGGCTGGAACGCTATGAAGGCGTCACGCATGGTGCTGGCGCGAAACAGGAAGATGCCGGTGTTCCAGTAGAAATTTCCGGCCTTGAGATAGCTCTGCGCAGTCGCAATATCCGGCTTTTCGACGAAGCGCGACACGTCGAAGGTGCCGCCGCTTTCGGCCGCGACCTCGATATAGCCATAGCCGGTCTCTGGTTGCGTCGGCTTGATGCCGAACACCACCAGCCTGCCGACGCGCGCAGCCTCGGTGCCGGCTTCGACGCTCTGCCAAAACTGGCGCGGGGTCGATATCTCATGGTCAGACGGCACCACCAGCACCAGGCTGTCGCCGAACTCGGACAGTGTGCGCAGCGTCGCCAGTGCGACGGCGGCGGCTGTGTTGCGCCCGGTCGGCTCGAACAGCGGACCGCCGCCGGCGAGGTCGAGACCAGCAAGATCGGCGTGAACGCGATCAGCATGGCGCTCCGCGGCGATCAGGAAGATCGGCGTTCCGCCTTCCAGCCGGGCGGTCAGCCGACGCAAGGTCTTGGCCAGCATCGAGCCGTCGCCGGACAGATCGTGGAACTGCTTGGGGTTGTCCTCGCGCGACAGCGGCCACAGCCGCGAGCCGACGCCACCGCTCATGACAAAACTGACGATCCGCTCGGTCATTCAACTACCATTCAAAAGGTCTGGTTGTAGGCGCCCACCTCGGAGCTGCGGCGCAGCACGGCGTCGACAGCCTCGAACATCTCCCGTCGACGCTGCGACGACACCGGGCTTTCGACCACCACGACCAGTTCCGGTTTGTTCGACGAGGCACGCACCAGCCCCCAGGTGCCGTCGTCGGCGACGACGCGCACGCCGTTGACGGTGATGAGGTCTGCGATCTTCTGCCCAGCGAAAACCCTTCCATCCCGCTTCATGGCCTGAAAATCGGCAACCACCCGTTCGACCACACCATACTTCACCTCGTCCGCGCAGTGCGGCGACATGGTCGGCGTGCCAAAGGTCAGCGGCAGCGCGCGATAAAGATCGGCCATCGAACTGCCCGGGCTGCGATCCAGCATCTGGCAGATGGCGATGGCGGTGACCAGGCCGTCGTCATATCCGCGCCCGATCGGCGGATTGAAAAAGAAATGACCCGACTTTTCGAAACCGGCGACAGCACCGAGTTCGGCGACGCGGCGCTTGATGTAGGAATGGCCGGTTTTCCAATAGTCAGTGACGGCGCCATTGGCGCGCAGCATTGCGTCGGTATGGAACAGGCCGGTCGATTTGACGTCGACGACGAAGGTCGAGTTGGGATGCTGGCTGGAAATATCCCTTGCCAGCATCACACCGACCTTGTCGGCAAAAATTTCATTGCCTTCATTGTCCACGACACCGCAGCGGTCGCCATCGCCGTCGAAGCCAAGGCCGATGTCGGCGCCTGATGCCAGCACCTTGTCCCGGATGGCATGCAGCATCCGCATGTCCTCGGGATTGGGATTGTAGCGCGGAAATGTATGGTCGAGCTCGACGTCGAGCGCGATGACCTCGCAGCCGATGCGCTGCAACGCTTGCGGCGCGAAGGCGCCGGCGGTGCCATTGCCGCAGGCTGCGACCACTTTCAGTTTTCGGGCGATGCGCTTGTCGCGGGTCAGATCGTCGAGATAGGTCGCGCGAAAGTCGCGGATGAAATCGTAGGAGCCGCCGCCGACAAGGTCAAAATCGCCGGACAGCACGATTGCTTTCAGCGCGCTCATCTCTTCCGGGCCGAAGGTCAGCGGCCGCGCCGCACCCATCTTGACGCCGGTCCAGCCATTTTCGTTGTGCGAAGCGGTGACCATGGCGACCGAGGGCGTATCCAAAGCGAACTGAGCGAAATACGCCATCGGCGACAACGCCAGTCCGATGTCCCTCACCCGTGCGCCTGCAGCCATCAAACCGGACACCAGGGCCAGTTTGATCGACAGCGAATAGGAGCGGAAATCATGCCCGGTGACGATATCGGGACCGGCGCCGAGACGGCGGATCAGCGTACCAAGCCCCATGCCGAGCGCCTGGACGCCGATCAGATTGAGTTCCGGTCGTTGCGCGGAGCCGGGATGGCCGAACCACCAGCGCGCATCATATTCGCGAAAGCCGGATGGCTTGATCAGCGCTTCGGTTTCGAATTCGAAACTGTTGGGCCGGGCGTCGCCAACGATGCTGAAGGACAAGACTGGAAACTCCGAATGGCCGAAATTACGAATTGTCGAGGGCTGCGGCTTAGCACACAAGGCTTTAAGCCACGTTTATTCCGGAAGGGAATCCGGGCCTTTCGGGCAATGCTCGACGAAAGCCGACGAAATGCGACAGAAGTGCCGCCGTGCCGCTTGCAGGAACCAAGTGTGGCGGCTATAAGCCCGCGGTCTGGTCACGGAGTGTAGCGCAGCCTGGTAGCGCACCTCGTTCGGGACGAGGGGGTCGCAGGTTCAAATCCTGCCACTCCGACCAGAAAAAACAAAGAGTTAGCGCATCCCGACTTCGGCGCTCCGCCTGCCCCTCAAGCGAGATTACTCGCGTCCCCCGCCAGTCGGATGGGCGAATTTCTATTCGCCGTGCCTCTGTGACCCGGCCGACAGCGATGCCCGTTGCACTGGACAGTAACCAGTCAACCGGCCGCCTGATGCCTTCATGCGTGCGCTCGCGGACAGTTTCGGGTAAACATCCCGACTGGTATGCGCGTCCCCCTCAGCGGAGGCCAAAAAAGCTCAAGATCGCTATCACGATGACCACAGCTCCAACGAGCCAAATGATATTGTTCATTATCTCTCTCCTGTTGCCTGGGAAGCCCGCGCCTCTGGCAGAGAACGCGGGCCGACCAGCCTTTGCCGACTGATCCGCAGCAGACACCAAATCGTGATCCCGGCTGCGGGAAATAAACCATCAGGCACGCCTAATGTTCCGCCGTTTGACGAGATCCAGCGATGACCAGTGAACGTTCGGGTCGATGCCGGACGACCGGAACCAAAGCGATCAGGGGCAGTTTATCCAATGAAGGGCTAATTAAGAAAATGGAGAAACTGCAATGAAAACAATGATCATGTGCGCGTTGGCGCTTTCCCTTGGACTACCCGTTGTGGCTTCGGCAGCCGAAGCCGATGTGGTTGTTAGAACCCATCATCGACATCACGAAAGCGTCAAGATCATCAACGAAGACGGTCAGCGCTTGCACCACCGCCGCCATGGTACCGTAGCGTTCTATGACCATGGGCGCCGGCATCATCACCGCGATACTGTTGTCGTGACAGGTTCCGTCTCCACCCATCGTCACCACCATCGGCACCATCCCGTTGTGATCGAAAACGACGGGTACTGATCGCAGATCTCCGGCCCGATTCTTGATGAGTCGGGCCACGAAAGGCCTTTTGGCACGCATTCCTGGGTCATGCTTTGGCGGCGCCGTCGGCAAGACCATTGCGGCCCACGACCAGACTTAGGTCCGACCCCTCCCCGACCGAAGTCCAGGGTTGGAAACGTTTGCCCCTTGCCCCAAATTCGAGTGGCGGGCAAAAAATGATCAATGAACTATGAGCAGCAGCATGTCGAACCGTGAGACCAAGAAATCCTATGCCCTGAGCATGCGCATGACAGAGATCAAAGCCAGGATGCAGGAAGCCCAGATTACCGAAGACGAGATGAAGACCTTCCAGAAGGTCGCAGCCATCATGGAGGGCGGCGAGGGCCCAATCGAGGTTGACGATCTGATTGCCGCGTCATTCCTCACCGAGACGACGCTGAACAGCCAGAAGCGTTAAGCGACCATGCCGACGATTTGCAGACTTTTTGATTCCCCCGTCGATGCGGCGCGGGTCGCCAGCGACTTGGTGGCAGCCGGAATTCCTCGCGTACAGATCGCGATCATCGGGCCTTACAATGACGAGGCGGGATCTCTTCGGGTTTCCGCTTTGGGATCGTTATTTGGCGCTGCCGCCGGCGGGTTGGTCTGCCTGAGTGCCGTTGCGGCCTATGGCATCAATCCTGTTGCTGCGGGCGTATTGCCAACAGCGGTGGCTGGCGCGGTCTGTGGCGGCGTTGCCGGTCTGTTTGGAACATTCGCCACGGCCGCCATAAAGGCGGATGATCAGGAGGTTGCCGAAGGGGTCGTTCTGGTGACGGCGCATGTCGATGAAAATGACGCCGACATCGCTCAGACAGTGCTCGGCGGTTGCCCCCCGTCGAGGTTCGTGGCCGAGGCAGCGTAGGAAAGGCCGCCCCGACGTCGCCGGAACCGGTACTCTCCGTTTGCCAGCGATTGAGCCCAACACTCGGCAGATAGCAATTCCAGTGACTGAGATGTTCCTGCGTCGGCCGCAAAGGCCGGGCCCAGTGGGAGGTTTCTTCGAGGCCACATATTTTGACGAAAAGGTCTGTCGGTCTTAGGGTCGTGAACTTGATGGAGTCAGTGAACGGCGGGCCGAGTGCGACATGAATTTGAATTCAACCACAGCCTCGCCCTTGATTCTCGTGATGACGCTGGTTCTCGTCGCTGGCTGTTCATCGCTCGGCAGAACCGTCGATCCAGCGAAATACGATTCGATGACGTGCACCGACCTCAACAGGGCGATGGGAGACGTCGCCCGTGACATCTCGCAAACGGCAATCACGCGCGGCAAGGTCGCCAACACCAATGTTCCACGCTGGCTGCTCGGCGGCTCACGCGTGAAGACCGCGGTGGCCAACCGTGAAACAGCCAGGATCGACCGGCTCAAGCAGCAACAGGATGCCATTGCCGCTGTGCGAGCACGCAAGTGCCCGAGTTCCACAAATTGAGCGGACAGCCAGTGTATCGGTGCGAAGCCTGGTTCAGGCGCTCAGGCGAAATCGCGTCACGTCGATCGCGGCGGCCATCAGCGTCTGTGTGTAAGCGTGCCGCGGATCGCTGAAGATCGCCTCGGTCGGCCCCTCCTCGACGATCTTGCCCTGTTTCATGACGATGATGTAGTCGGCCATGGCGCGCACGACCGACAGATCGTGGCTGATGAAGAGATAGGACAATTCGTGGTCCGCCTGCAGCTTGCGCAACAGTTCGACGATCTGTTTCTGCACAGAGCGATCAAGCGCCGAGGTCGGCTCATCCAATACCACCAGCCTGGGCTTCAGGATCATGGCGCGAGCAATGGCGATGCGCTGCCGCTGGCCGCCGGAGAATTCGTGCGGGTAGCGATTGCGTGCGTTGGGGTCGAGGCCGACCTCGCGCAAGGCGTCGACCGCGCGTTGATCACGCTGCTTGCCCGAGAGATCAGGCTCATGCACCAGAAGTCCTTCGGTGATGACCTGGCCGACGGTCATGCGCGGCGACAGCGAGCCGAACGGGTCCTGGAAGACGAGCTGCATCTGGCGCCGCAGCGGCCGCATCGCCTGCCTGTCGGCTTGGGAAATGTCGCGATCGCCGAAACGGATAAGCCCGTCGCTCGGCAACAGCCGCAGCAAGGCGCGGCCGAGCGTCGACTTGCCCGAGCCGGATTCACCAACGATGCCGATGGTCTGGTTGCGCTGCAGCCGGATCGAGATGTGATCGACGGCACGCAGCATCAGCGGTTCACCAGCAAGAAACCCGCCGCCAATCCTGAACGTCACTTCGACATTTCTGCCTTCAAGCAGCACCGGAGCATTGGCGGGCGGCGGCGCCTTGCTACCGGTCGGCTCGGCCGCCAGCAGCATTTTCGTGTAGGCATGCTGGGGATTGACGAAGATGGCCTCCGCCTCCCCCTCCTCGACAACCTCGCCCTGGCGCATGACATAGACCCTGTCGGCAAAGCGGCGGACGATGCCAAGATCGTGGGTGATGAAGACGATCGCCATGCCGAGCTTGCGCTGCAATTCGGCCAGAAGCATCAGGATCTGCGCCTGGATGGTCACGTCGAGCGCCGTCGTCGGCTCGTCGGCGATCAATATGTCAGGGTCGTTGGCGAGCGCCATCGCGATCATCACACGCTGGCGCTGGCCACCGGACATTTCATGCGGATAGGATTTCATCCGCCGCTCGGGATCGGGAATATGCACCAGCCGCAGCAGCTTGAGCGCCTCTTCCCGCGCGTCGGGGGCATTCAGGCCCCGGTGCCGGCGGATCGGCTCGATCAACTGATTGCCAATCGAATAGAGCGGATCGAGCGAAGTCATCGGCTCCTGAAAGATCATGCTGATCTTGCGGCCACGAACCTGGTTGAGCTCGGATTTGCTGAGCGTCAGAAGATTGCGGCCGCGATAATCGACGCTGCCTGTCGCTTCGCCATTCGATGCCAGCAGGCTCATCGCCGCCATCATCGTCTGGCTTTTGCCGGACCCGGATTCGCCAACCACGGCAACGGTCTCGCCAGATTTGACATGGATGTTGATGCCCTTGACTGCTTCGACGGCGCCGTCAAGCGTGCGGAAGCGGACACGCAGATCCTTGACGCTGAGGATCGTTTCGGAAGCAGCCATCTCGGCGATCCCCATCTTAGCGATCCCTTGGGTCAAGTGCGTCGCGCAGGCCGTCGCCGACGAAATTCAGCGCGAACAGCGTCGAGACGAGGAAGAAGGCGGGGAACAGGAGCAGCCAGTTGGCGGTGCCGATGTTCTTGGCGCCGACCGAGATCAGCACGCCCCAGCTGGTCATCGGCTCCTGTACGCCGAGCCCCAGGAATGACAGGAAACTTTCCAGGATGATGACCTGCGGCACCAGCAGCGTCATGTAGATGACCACCGGGCCGAGCAGATTGGGAATGACGTGGCGCAGCAGGATACCGCGCTGGCCGACACCCATGGCTTCCGCCGCCTGGACATATTCCTGCCGGCGGATCGACAGCGCCTGGCCGCGCACGATGCGCGCCATGTCGAGCCACAGCACGGCGCCGACCGCCAGGAACATCAGCACGAAGTTGCGGCCGAAGAACACCACCAGCATGATGACGAAGAAGATGAAGGGCAAGGAATAGAGCACGTCGACGATGCGCATCATCACCTCGTCGATTTTGCCGCCGGCAAAGCCGGCAGCGGCCCCGTAGACCACGCCGATGACCACCGCCACGACACCCGCGAGCAGGCCGATGGCCAGCGATATGCGCCCGGCCATCAGCGTGCGCGACAACAGGTCCCGGCCGGTGTTGTCGGTGCCGAACAGGAAATATTGCTGCTTGATCGAGGCGCTCATCGTCGCTTCAAGACCGTCGGGCGACTTGCTCTCGATCTTGGTGCCGTCAAAGGCATCGGAACGGTCGAGATAACGGATGTTGCGATCGTCGATCGGCCTGGTCGACTTGACGGTGACGAAGACCTGGTTGCCTTCCTGCCGCCACTCCTTGATGTCGACCCGCATGCGCTTGATCGCTTCGGTAAGCGCCGTCTCGACCATGTCGGCCTTCGGATAGGCTGACAGGCTTGGCGGCATGCGCACATAGTCGGCATAGATGGTAGTGTATTGATGTGGCACGAACCACGGCCCGAACACGCTGACGACACCGATCAGGGCAAGGTAGTACAGGCTGAACATGGCGGCGCGATTGGCCTTGAGACGCGCCCAGGCATCCCCCCAGAGTGAACGGCCGATGACGGCGGGGGCTGTGGCTGTGATGTCAGTCATAGCGCACCCTCGGATCGACGACCGCGTACATGACGTCGACGATCAGGTTGAAGACAATGGTAAAGATGGCGATCACCACCACCGTTCCCATCACCAGCGTGTAGTCACGATTGAGCGCGGCATCGACGAAATAGCGGCCAACGCCTGGAATGGAGAAGATCGTCTCGACAATGACCGAGCCGGTCAGCAATGCCGCCGCCGCCGGACCGGTGAAGGAGACGATCGGCAGGATGGCGCCGCGCAGCGCGTGCTTGACCACCACCGACCAATCGGACAGGCCGAGCGCGCGCGCCGTGCGGATGTGATGGGACCGTAAGGATTCGATCATCGAGCCACGCATCAGCCGGGCGACGATGGCGATCTGCGGCAGAGCGAGCGTCAACACCGGACCGACCTTGTTGATGAAAGCGCCATCGCCCCACCCACCGATCGGCAGCAGCCTCCAGGTCAGCCCGAACAGGAGTTGGATCACCGGCGCGATGACGAAGGTTGGGATGGTGCTGCCGGCCGTCGCCAGCGCGATCACCGTATAGTCGCCAAGCTTGTTCTGGTTAAGCGCCGCAATGGTGCCGAGCACACAACCGAGCAGCAGCGCCAGGACGAGCGCCGAGGCGCCGAGCTGAACCGATATAGGCAGGCCCTTGGCGAAGAGTTCGGTGACGGTGAAGTCCGGCATGTTGTAGCTCGGGCCGAAATTGCCGCGCAGCAGATTGCCGAGATAATGGACGAATTGCAGCCAGAGCGGGTCGTTGAGGCCGAACTGGGCTTCGAGATTGGCCTTGATCTCGGGGCTCAGCCCCCGCTCTTGGTTGAATGGGCCGCCCGGCGCGACGCGCATCAGGAAAAACGCCATGGTCACGATGACGAACAGCGTCGGGATGGCGGTCAGAAGCCGCCGTAATACGTATCGCAGCATCGGTGCCCCGCTTGATCCAGAGCAACGCGCGTCCAGCCGGACGGTTGCGCTCTAGCCTTCAAATCTTCGCACCGACATGCCGAAAATCGATTCCGGTTTCCGGACCGATGCGATGGCAAACCAGCACCGCCGCGCATGAGTTGCGCGGCGGCCCGGCTAAGGATCAGTCCTTGCTGATGAAGCGGGACGGATGGATGTCCATCACATTGTCGTCGAAGCCATGCAGCTTCGAGGAAACGATGTCGTGGAAGCTGTAGTAGAGAAGCGGAATGTTACCGACGTCATCGACAAGGATGCGCTCGGCTTCAGCGAGGTCCTTCATGCGCTCTTCCGGCTTGCCGCCGGCAGCCGCAGCCTTGTCCATGGCCGCTTCATATGCCGGGCTGACATAGCTCGAATAGTTGTTGCCGCTGGCCTTGCGGGTGATGCCGAGGAAGGTCTCCGGATCCTTGTAGTCGGCGATCCAGGCGGCACGCGCCACGTCGTAGTCGCCCTTCTGCTCGAGGAAGGAGTAGTGGGTCTTGGTGTCGGTGTTGACGAGCGAGACGTCGACGCCGAGCGGCTTCAACTGTTCCTGGATGGCGACGGCCGTGTTCTTGTGGTTTTCCGACGTGTTGTAGCGGATCTCCATCTTCAAGGGATGCTCGGGCGTATAGCCGAGTTTCTCGAGGGTCTTCTTGGCAGCGTCCTCGCGGTCGATCTGCGACATGTCGGCGTATTTGGCCGTTGCCGGCGAGTAGCCCGCGATGCCCGGAGGCACCATCGAATAGCCAGGCAGCATCGAGTTCTGCCAGACCTTCTCGGCGAGGAAGTCGCGGTCGATCGCCATCGAGATGGCGTTGCGCAGTTCGACATTGTCCCACGGCGCCTTGTCGGTCTTGATCGCATAATAATAGGTGCCGAGATAAGGTCCGACGCGGACCTGGTCGCCGAACTTGGTCTTGAGGTCAGCGAGCTGTTCGGTCGGCAGGTCGCCGTAGCTGTCGAGTTCGCCGGCCTCGAAGCGCTTCATCGCCGATGAGCGGTCTTCGGTCGGGATATAGTTGACGACGTCCATCTTGACGGTCGCGGCGTCCCAGAATTTCGGATTCTTGACCAGCTTCATGTGGTCGTTGGGAATCCACTCGGCCAGCGTATAGGCGCCGTTCGAAACGAGATTACCCGCCTTGATCCAGTCGGCGCCGAGCTTGTCGATCGAAGCCTTGTTGACCGGATAGGTGGCCTGATGGGTCAGCATCTCCAGGAAGTAAGGCGTCGGCGCCTTCAGCGTGACTTCGAGGGTATTTGCATCAATCGCTTTGACACCCATATCCTCCGGCTTGCCCTTCTTGGTGTTGACGTCCTCCGCACCCTTCACCGGGTACAGCATCGAGGCGTATTCGGCAGCGGTGGCCGGGTCTTCCAGCCGACGAAACGAATAGACGAAGTCGTCCGCCGTCACCGGGCTGCCATCCGACCAGAGGCCATCCTTGCGCAGCTTGAAGGTGTAGACAGTGCCGTCGTCGGACACTGTCCAGCTTTCGGCCGCGCCCGGAATGAGGTTCGTCTTCTGGTCATGCATGACCAGGCCCTGGAACAGGTCGCGTATGATATCGGCTTCGTAGACTGTCGAGGTCTTGTGCGGATCGACCGTCTCCGCTTCGGCGGCGCTGCCTCTGTTATAGACGGTCTCGGCGAAAGCCGGCGTGTAGAACGTGCCGGCGGCCAGCGCCATGGTCGTGGCGAGCACCGTCGCCTTCAGCATGTTTTTCAGCATGAAGTTCTCCCTGTCGGCGCTGCCGTTGGCGCGCCTATTAAGTGTTGACGCCCTGGAGCCGATATCTGACCCCTTTGAGCGCGCCGCTGGTTCCCGTCCTGCGGCTCGTGCCCAGACACTAACGCGGAGAATTTTTATTTCAACAGACTCTCTGGGTCACCCAAAGTAAGGCGGACGAAAGCTATGGCGTGGCCGCTGAAACACCAGCCGAAACCAGAAGCTTGACTTGGTTTCTTCACCTCGACGCCATTTTTCACCGCGAATCGGAGCCACGCCAGTTTGCCGGAATGTCTTAATGCGTTCTTAAGCAACCACAGGTTACATTACGATTGCCTTCTATACAGTTCGATCTCAGACGCGTGGCGGCTATGAGCAACGGAGCAAGTAAATTGCCCAAAGTCTTTCATTTGGTGCGAAAATTTCAAGAAGAACGTGGAACTTCAGCGGTTGAATTTGCCTTACTCTCGCCGATCTTCATTCTTCTTCTACTCGGAATGGTTGCATACGGTATATATTTCGGCGCCGCCAACTCGATCCAGCAGATCGCAGCGGATGCGGCCCGCACGGCCATTGCCGGGCTGAACCAGACCGAGCGCCAGACGCTCGTGGCCAGCTTCGTCACCAACAATGCCGGCGGATATCCCTTCGTGGATGTCAGCAAGTTGACCTACCAGGCCAACGACAGCGCGGCCGATGGAAGCCAGTTCGTGGTGGCCATCCAGTACGATGCCCGCAACCTGCCGATCTGGAACCTTTTCCCGGGCATAGCCATGCCCGGGACCACCATCAAGCGCCAGTCAACGATTAGGGTCGGGGGCATTTAAATGCTGCTGCATGCGTGCAATGGGATCGGTCGGCTTGCCCGGTTGATGCTGGGTGACAGGAAAGCGAACTTCACCGTCATGGCGGCATTGAGCGCGCCGGTGGCGCTGGCGCTGGCCGCGGTGGCCATCGACGAAGCCTCGATCTACACCGAGCGCCGCGAAGCACAGGCAATGGTGGATCTGGCGGCGATCACCGCCGCCTCGAACATGACCAAAGTCAACACCGCGGTTGTCACCACGCTGACCGACAACGGCATGCCAGGGGTTGTCGTTCAAAGCTCGGGACAGACGATCGAGCCGGCGGCCGGCAAAACCGTCGTGACGGTCACACCCGGGCGATATGTGGCATCCGGCGCCAATGTGGGCCAGCGTTTCCAGGCCAGCGTAACACCCTACAATGCCGTCCGTGTCACCCTGAAGAAGATCCCGGCCCGCTATTTCGCGAGTTCGCTGATCCCCACTCCCGTCATCGGCACCCAAGCCATCGCCAGCATGACGCCGCAGGCGACGTTCTCGGTCGGATCGAGGCTCGCCAGCCTCGATGGCGGTATCCTCAACGCGCTTCTCGGCGGACTTCTCGGCAGCAACATCTCGCTCAGCGTCATGGACTACAACGCGCTGCTCTCTGCGGATGTGAGCGTGCTCTCCTTCGTCGACGGCCTTGCCACACAGTTGAACCTGACCGGCGTATCGTATACGGATGTGCTGGCATCGAAGGCGACCGTCGGCCAAATCGCCACGGCCATGGCCAATGTGCCGGGGCTTGGCAACACGGCCAAGGTCGCCCTGCAGACGATCGCTTCCAAGTCGACCAGCACGGTCAAGATCCCGCTCAGTCATCTGGTCGATCTCGGCTCCGTCGGCAAGTTGGGCCTCGGCCAAAAGCCGGCCGGCCTTGGCGTCGATGCCAGTGCGATGGGCATGCTGACCGCCGCCGCCGGACTGGCAAACGGTTCGAAGCAGGTCGACGTCGCGCTCGGCGCCGCCATTCCGGGGGTGCTGTCGACCACGCTCGCCATCGCTATCGGCGAACCGCCGCAATCCTCGCCATGGCTGGCGGTTGGCGAGGTCGGCGCCATTGTGCGGACGGCGCAGACCCGCATCAAGCTAATAGTGAAGATCGGGGGCGGCAACAAAAATGTCGGAGGCGGTATCACCTTGGTATCGGTCAGTTTGCCCCTGCATGTCGAAGTCGCCTATGCCGAGGCCAAGCTCATGGACATAAGTTGTCCAACAGGCCCTGACAGTATCAAGGTCACCGTTGCTACACGTCCCGGTATCGTCGAAGGACATCTCGGTGACAGCAGCAGCGCCGGCTTTGCCGATTTCACCAATAAGGAGACGTTTTCCAACACCGAAATCGCGGCCGTGAAACTTCTGCTCATCCCCGTGGTGTCCGTAGTGGGCTCGGCGGCGTTTAACATGGCCAATAACCCCGCGACGACGCTGACTTTCAACAAGGCCGACATCGATGCCAAGACGATAAGGACCGCTTACACGCAAAACTTTACCCAATCGTTGACTACGTCGCTGGTCAGCGGCCTGTCGCTGACGGCGAATTTACTCGGCCTGCCGCTGAATCTGGACGCCCTTCTGGGATTTGTGAAGCCGCCGGTGGTGGCACTTCTGAACAGCGTGGCAGCCCCGATCGATACCTTGCTTGCCAACCTGCTTGGAGCCCTTGGCGTGCGTCTCGGCGAGGCGGATGTCCGGGTCACCGGTGCGACTTGTGGACGCTCCGTGCTGGTGCAGTAGAGCAGTCGAGGCATCAGTCGAGCCTACCGAGGAAGCATCCAAGTCCCGGCAGCAAAAGCTCGACCTCCCTGGTTAGCGAGGCATCGCCGTCAAGTTCCGTAACCACTCCGATGTCCCCCGGCAACGGCCAATTGGCCGATCCCCCGCCGAAATTGAAGACACAGAGCAGTCTTTCGCCGCCGCCCTCGCGGATGAAAGCCAGCACGTCACCCTCGGCGTCGAGAAAGCGGATCGAGCCTGATACCAGCGCCTCATGCTTCCCGCGCAAGGCCAGCGTGGTCCGATAGGACTTCAGCACCGAGGCCGTGTCGGCATTCTGGACGTCGACCGCGCGGGCGCGATGGCTGGCCGGTATCGGCAGCCACGGCCTGGCCGTGGAGAAGCCTGCATTGTCGGCGCCGGCCTCCCAGACCATTGGCGTGCGACACCCATCCCTGCCCTTGACGCCTGGCCAGAAGCGGATGCCGACGGGATCGCGCAGATCCTCATAGGCCAGCTCCGCCTCCTCCAGGCCCAACTCCTCGCCCTCATAGAGGCAGATCGAGCCGCGCAGGCAGGCGAGCAGCATGATCGAGAATCTTGCGACCGCATCGGGATCGCTGTCCGGCCTTGTCCAGCGGCTGACATGGCGCACCACATCATGGTTGGAGAACGCCCAACAGACCCAGCCGTCGGAGACGGCCGCTTCGAAGGCTTCGACGCAGCCGCGCACATGCGCGGCCGAGAACTGCGGACCGAGCAGGTCGAAGGTGTAACACATATGCAGCTTGTCGCCGCCTGAGGTGTAAGCGGCGAGCGTCTGCAGCGAGCGGCCTTCATCGCCGATTTCGCCAACCGCGGCGCGGTCGGCGTATTCGTCGAGCAGCGCCCTGAAGCGGCGCAGGAACGCCAGGTTTTCCGGCTGCGTCTTGTCGAACAGATGCTCCTGGTAGAGGTAGGTGTTGGTCTCGCCGTTGGTGCCGGCGACGCTCGACGCCAGCGGCGGATTGCTGCGCAGCCAGCGGTCGTGGACATAGTAATTGACCGTATCGAGCCGAAAACCGTCGACGCCGCGCTCCAGCCAGAAGCGCACCGTGTCGAGAAGCGCGTCCTGGACATCCGGATTGTGGAAATTCAGATCGGGCTGCGAGGCAAGGAAATTGTGCATGTAATACTGCCGGCGGGTCGAATCCCATTCCCAGGCTGGGCCACCGAAGACGGAGAGCCAGTTGTTGGGCGCGCCGCCATCGGGCTTGGTATCGGCCCAAATGTACCAGTCGGCCTTGGGATTATCGCGGCTGGCGCGGCTTTCGGCAAACCAGTCGTGCTTGTCGGACGAATGCGACAGCACCTGGTCGATGACGATCTTCAGGCCGAGACGATGCGCCTCGGCGACCAGCGCATCGAAGTCCTCAAGCGTGCCGAACATCGGATCGACATCGCAGTAATCCGACACGTCGTAGCCCATATCGGCCATCGGCGACTTGAAGAAAGGCGACAGCCAGATTGCGTCGACACCAAGCGAGGCGACATGAGCGAGCCTCGACGTAATGCCGGCGAGATCGCCGCTGCCGTTGCCGGTCGTGTCCTGAAAGGAGCGCGGATAGACCTGGTAGATGACGCAGCCGCGCCACCATCCGGTCCTGTCACCTGCCGCCATTGCGCTTCTCCCCTGTGCCGGCTTGCGCTCGTTCGATCATGAAGATCACCGCCCGTCCCGATATCGGTCGCGAGCTGTCCGCCGCATCCGGCGCTTTGATGGCTGGAGCCCAGAAGAATCCGTCTCGCTCAGGCAAGGTGAACATGCAGGCCCGGCGATCGCCGTTGATGATGACGGCAAGGCGGCTGACGCCACCCAGGATCACGACGAGGCGGTACCGCTGCGGGTCCTGCCAGCACTGTTCATTGAGCGGCGCGCCTGTCTCGGTCAGCCATGCGACGTCTGGCATCCCCGAACCTGCCTGCGGCTGGCCAGTTAGGAAGTTTGTATCGAAGAGCGCCGGCATCGACCGGCGCAGCCTCGAGAGTTCCGCCGTGTAGCGCTCCAGCGCCTGGTCACGGCCGGCCCAGACGAGCCAGGTGATCTCGTTGTCCTGCGCATAGGCGTTGTTGTTGCCCTGCTGGGTGCGGCCGAATTCGTCGCCCGCGGTCAGCATGATGGTGCCGCGTGAGGCAAACAGCGTGGCGAGCAGCGCGCGCTGATCGTTCAGGCGAGCAGTTGGTACGGCCGGATCGTCCGCATCCCCTTCGACGCCGTTGTTCCAGGACAGGTTTTCATTGTGGCCGTCGCGGTTCTGCTCGCCATTGGCTTCGTTGTGCTTGCGCTCGTAGCGCACGATATCGGCGAGCGTCATGCCGTCATGGGCGGCGATGAAATTGACGGTCCGACTGGCATTTTGCCTGTTCGTTGCGAACACATCGGACGAACCGGCAAGCCGGGTCGCCAGCGCACCGACCATGCCGGCGTCGCCGCGCCAGAAGCGTCTGACATCGTCGCGATACTTGTCGTTCCATTCGAGGAAGGGCGGCGGGAAATTACCGAGCTGATAGCCGTCGGAACCGATGTCCCACGGCTCGGCGATCAACACCCGATCGGCCAGCAGCGGGTCGTCGCGCATCGCTCTCAGCAACGGCGCCTCGGCATCGAATGTTCCTTCAACCCTGCCCAGAATGGGCGCCAGGTCGAAGCGGAAGCCGTCGACGCCGGCATCCCTGACGAAATGGCGAAGCGTGTCGAGGACCATCTCCTGGACGACAGGATGGTCGCAGGCGACCGTGTTGCCGGTGCCGGTATCGTTGGCCAGCCCGCCGTCTGATGAGTGCCGGTAGTAGGCCTGGTTGTCCAGACCGCGCAGCGACAACGTCGGGCCAAGCCAGTCGCTCTCGCCGGTGTGGTTGAAGACGAGGTCGAGGATGACGCCGATGCCAGCCTCGCGCAGCACGGCGACCGTGTTTCGCAACTCCATGACGCCGCCCGGCGCCAAACGCGGATCGAGGGCCATGAAAGTCACGGGATTGTAGCCCCAGGCATTGCGCAGCCCGAGCGGCGGCAAATGTCGCTCGTCCATCGACGCGGTCACCGGCATCAGCTCGACCGCGCCAACCCCCAGTTTTTTCAGATGCTCGATAACCGCCGGGTGAGCAAGTGCGGCGACTGTTCCGCGCAATTCTTCGGGAATGTCCGGATGCAGCATGGTGAAGGCGCGCACCGGCACTTCGTAAATAAGGCCGCCCGGCTGGAATAGCGGCGGGGCAGCCTGCACCGGCTTCGGCAGCGCAGCGGCAATCGCCTTCGGCATCAGCGGTGCGGTATCAGCGCCCTCGCCCCGGCGCTGGGCCAGCCGCCAGTCATAGACATAGGACCTGTCGATCTCGACGGCATAAGGATCGGTCAGGAGCTTGGCGGGATCGAACCACAGTCCGCGTTCCGGCGCGTAGTCGCCATCGGCGCGAAAGCCGTAGCGGATGCCCTGGCCAAGGCCCGCAACGAACAGCGCATGGACGCCCTCACCTTCCGGCTGCAGTTCGAGCCGTTCGATCTCCCGGTTGCCCTGCTCGTCGAAAATCGAGACCCAAAGCCGACGGGCGGCCTGCGACCAGGCGGCAAAGCGGATGCCTTCGCGGGTGACGGTGGCGCCGAGCTGGGTCACTGGAAAATACCGCCAAGGTTAGCGCGCTGCACCCCCCTCTGCCCTGCCGGGCATCTCCCCCTCAAGGGGGGAGATCGGACCGTCGCATCGCTTTCGCCAACGGCCAACGCAGCATGAGGAACGAGGCGCTGAAACTGCCGATCTCCCCCCTTGAGGGGGAGATGGCCGGGAGGCCAGAGGGGGGTACAGCGCCATACGCCCGTCATTATCTAACCTGGCGCTCTGCGAGAGCTATGGGCGCGTGCAGCGCCACCCTCAAGTAATCACACTTGGCTCGGCGCGGCCGGTATGGCTGTGAATCCCGGCAATATCATCGGCCGCGGCTATCAGATCGGCAAGGGCGGCCTGGGTGTCGAGGTCGTGCCTCGACTTGTCCGACTCGTAGCGCTCGATATAGACGCGCAGCGTCGCGCCTGACGTGCCGGTGCCGGACAGCCGAAAGACCACCCGCGAACCGCCTTCGAACAGAACCCTGATGCCCTGATGCTCGCTGGTCGAACCATCGACCGGATCGTGATAGGCAAAGTCGTCGGCGCTGGCGATTGTCATGCCGCGCACGCTGGCACCCGGCAACGCGCCGAGCTTGGCGCGCAGTTCGTCGACCAATGCGTTGGCGCGGTCGCTCTCAACCTCTTCATAATCATGCCGCGAATAGTAGTTGCGACCGTAGGTCGCCCAGTGCTCGGCGACGATCTGCTTGCAGCTTTCGCCCCGCGCGGCAAGGATGTTGAGCCACAAAAGCACCGCCCAAAGGCCGTCCTTTTCGCGGACGTGGTTGGAACCGGTGCCGGCACTTTCCTCGCCGCAGATCGTCGCCATGTCGGCGTCGAGCAGATTGCCGAAGAACTTCCAGCCTGTCGGCGTCTCATAGAGGGCGATGCCGAGTTTTTCGGCGACGCGGTCGGCAGCGCCACTGGTCGGCATCGAGCGGGCGATGCCCTTCAGCCCGCCCTTGTAGCCGGGCGCCAGGCGGGCGTTGGCGGCAAGCATGGCAACCGAGTCCGACGGGGTGACGAAAATGCCCTTGCCGATGATCAGATTGCGGTCGCCGTCGCCATCCGAGGCAGCGCCGAAATCCGGCGCGTCTGGTCCCATCATCTCGTCATAGAGGTGCTTGGCATGGACGAGGTTCGGGTCCGGGTGATGGCCGCCGAAATCCGGCAGCGGCTTGAAATTGCGGCAGGTGCCGATGGGCGCGCCGAGCCGGTTTTCCAGGATCTCCTTGGCGTAGGGGCCGGTCACCGCGTGCATGGCGTCGAAGCGCATGCGGAAGCCGGATTTGAACAGTTTGCGCAAGGCATCGAAATCGAACAGGCTTTCCATCAGTTCGGCATAGTCGGCGACCGGGTCGATGATCTCGACCGTCATGCCGGCGGCCTTGACCGTGCCTGTTGTGTCGATGTCGATCGGATCGATGTCGGCGATCTTGAAGCTCGAAATCGCCCTGGTCTTTTCGAAGATCACGTCGGTCAGCTTTTCCGGCGCCGGGCCGCCATTGCCGGCATTGTACTTGATGCCGAAATCCTCATGCGGACCGCCCGGATTGTGGCTGGCCGACAGGATGATGCCGCCAAAGGTCTTGTATTTGCGGATGACATGCGAGGCGGCCGGCGTCGACAGGATACCGCCCTGCCCGACCATCACCTTGCCGAAGCCGTTGGCGGCTGCCATGGCGATGGCCTTCTGGATGACCTCGCGGTTGTAGAAGCGGCCATCGCCGCCGATCACCAGGGTCTTGCCCTTGAAACCGTCGAGCGCGTCGAAGATCGACTGGATGAAATTCTCGGCATAGTGCTCCTGCTGAAAGACAGGCACCTTCTTGCGCAGGCCCGACGTGCCGGGCTTCTGGTCGGAATAAGGCTTGGTGGGGACGGTGCGTATCATGCTTCAGGCAACCCTTTTCGAAAGCAGAGAGCGATAGAGTTCGACATATTTTTCCGCGCTCTTGTCCCATGACACATCGGCCTTCATGCCCTGGCGCTGCAACGATTCCCAGACCGCCGGACTGGCATGTGCGTCGACGAGGCGGCGGATGGCGTGCAGCAAGGCACCGCCATTGTTGGGCGCGAACTGGAAGCCGGTGGCGACGCCGGCCGAAACGGCAGCCTCATTGGCGTCGATTACCGTGTCGGCAAGGCCGCCGGTGCGGGCAACCACGGGTACGCAGCCATAGCGCAGGCCGTAAAGCTGCGTCAGCCCGCACGGTTCGAAGCGCGAGGGAATGACGATGGCGTCGCAGCCGCCTTGCATGATGTGCGACAGCCCCTCGTCGTAGCCGACGACGACCCCAATGCGGCCGCGATGCCGGGCGGCGGCGGCGAGCAGCGCGCCTTCGAGGCCGGCATCGCCCGAGCCGAGGATGGCCAGGCGCGCGCCGGTCGCAACAATGCCGTCGACCGCTGTCGCCAAGGTATCCATGCCCTTTTGCCAGGTCAGGCGGCTGACGACGCAGACGATCGGGCTGTCGTCGCGCTCAAGGCTGAAGCGGTCTTCCACGGCAACCCTGTTGGGCGCGCGCGCCTTCAGCGTGCTAGCCGTATAGGTGGACACCAGGTGCTTGTCGGTTTCCGGATCCCAGATGTCGGTGTCGATGCCGTTGACTATGCCATAGAGATCGCTGGAGCGCATGTTGATGAGGCCGTCGAGGCCCATGCCGAATTCCGCCGAGCGGATCTCCTGCGCGTAGGTCGGACTGACCGTGGTGATCGCCCAGGCGGCCTGCAGGCCGGCCTTGAGGAAGCCGACACCGCCATAATATTCGACGCCGTCGAGCGCCATCGCCGCTGCCGGCAGGCCGAGTTCGCCAAAGATGGCGGCGCCGAACTGGCCCTGGAAAGCGAGGTTGTGGACAGTCATCATCGATGGCACGCCGACCGCCTTGCCGTAGCGCATATAGGCCAGGGTCATCGCCGACTGCCAGTCATGGGCATGGACGATGTCGGGTTGGTAGCCAGAGATGGCGCCACCGGCGATGTCGCCGCCGACCTGGCTCAACGCCGCGAAACGCCGCCAATTGTCTGGCCAGTCCACGCCGGTGGCGTTGCCGTAGGGACCGCCGGGACGGTCGAACAGATGCGGCGCATCGAGCACGAACAGTTCGAGCCCGGCGAGTTGGACTGAATGGACGGAGGCCTTGCCGCCCTGCAGCAAGGGATATTGCAGAACCGCCCGCTTCTTCTTGAAGGCGGCCATGACGGTCGGAAACCCTGGGATGAGCGTGCGCACGGTCACGCCCTTGCCCGCCAAGGCAATGGGCAGCGCGCCGGTCACGTCGGCAAGCCCTCCGGTCTTGATCAGCGGAAAGATCTCGGGCGTGACCGACAGAACCTGCATGCGTTAGAGCCCTAACTTGTCGATCATGTCCTGGGTGACCAGGCAGATGCCTTTCTCCGAGACCCGAAAGCGCTTGGCATCGAGGACGGGATCTTCGCCGACCACCAGGCCTTCCGGTATCCTAACACCATGGTCGATGACCACGCGCTTCAACTTTGCGTTCCGGCCGACATGAACGTCGGGCAGCATGACGACTTCTTCCAGCGTCGAAAAGGAATTGATGCGCGCGCCGGTGAAGATCAGGCTTCTTTTGAGCGACGCACCGGAGACGATGCAGTCGCCCGAGACAAGCGAGGACACGGCCGAACCGCGGCGGCCATCCTCGTCATGCACGAACTTTGCCGGCGGCTTCAATTCGGCATAGGTCCAGATCGGCCAGTCGCGGTCGTAGAGGTCGAGTTCAGGCGTGATGTCGGTCAGGTCGATATTGGCTTCCCAATAGGCGTCGACCGTTCCGACGTCGCGCCAGTAGGCCTCGTTCTCGGCGGTCGAGCGGACGCAGGATTTGGCGAAGCGATGCGCTATCGCCTTACCGTGCTGGACGATATAGGGGATGATGTCCTTGCCGAAGTCGCGACTTGAGCCCGGCTCGGCCGCATCGCGGCGCAATTGCTCCATCAGGAATTTGGTCTTGAACACGTAGATGCCCATCGAAGCCAGCGCGAATTCCGGCTTATCGGGAATGCCGGGCGGATCGGCGGGTTTTTCGACAAAGGCGATGATGTTGTCCTTGGCATCGACATGCATGACGCCGAAGCCGGTGGCTTCCATGCGCGGCACTTCGAGGCAGCCGACGGTGACATCGGCATTGGCGTCGACGTGCTGGCGAAGCATCATCTCGTAGTCCATCTTGTAGATGTGGTCGCCGGCCAAGATCACCATGTATTCGGGCCCGTAGGCCTCGATGATGTCGATGTTCTGATAAACGGCGTCGGCGGTGCCTTCATACCACTGCGTTTCCGAGACGCGCTGGCTGGCCGGCAGGATGTCGAAACTCTCGTTTCGCTCGGGCCGCAGGAAGTTCCAGCCGCGCTGCAGATGACGGATCAGCGAATGCGCCTTGTACTGGGTGGCAACGCCAAGGCGGCGAATGCCGGAATTCAGAGCATTGGAGAGCGCGAAGTCGATAATGCGCGTCTTGCCGCCGAAATATACGGCCGGCTTGGCACGCCGGTCGGTCAGTTCCCTGAGGCGGCTCCCACGGCCGCCGGCCAATACATAGGCCATGGCATCGCGCGCCAGCGGCTGGGTCCGTTTCAAGTCTGCCATTTCTACCCTCCCAAGTTACTCGATATCGACATGGCTCAGTCGGCAACGAGTTCAAGCATGATCGTCGACAGCGGCGGCAAAAGCATCGTCGCGGAGATGCTTCCTCCCTCCGCCCGTGCCTCGACCATGCCGCCATTGCCCTTGCCGGACCCGCCATATTCGGAAGCGTCGGTGTTGATGATTTCGCGCCATTTGCCGGCCGTAGGCAACGGCACGCGATAATTGTCACGCGGCACCGGCGTGAAATTGGAAATGACGGCCACCGGGCTGCCGCCCGGTGCACTGCGCAGCCAGGCAAAAACCGAATTCTGGCTGTCATCGACGATCAGCCAGGAAAACCCTTCCGGCTCACAATCACGGCCATGCAGTGCCGGGCGCGAACGGTAGAGATAGTTGAGATCGCGCACCGTCTGCCAGACGCCGCGATGCGGCCGGAATTCAAGCAGGTTCCAGTCGAGCGCGCGCGCCTCGCTCCATTCGCGGCGCTGCGCGAACTCCTGCCCCATGAAAAGCAGCTTCTTGCCGGGATAGCCCCACATGAAAGCGTAGTAGGCGCGTAGCGTCGCAAACTTCTGCCAATCGTCGCCGGCCATCTTGCCAAGCAACGTGCCTTTGCCGTGCACAACCTCGTCATGCGAGAGCGGCAGCACGAAATTCTCCGAGAAGGCGTAGGTCAGGCCGAAGGTGAGGTCGTTGTGGTGGTGCTTTCGGAAGATCGGCTCCTTGGAGAAATACTCCAGCGTGTCGTGCATGAAGCCCATATTCCACTTGAAGCCGAAGCCCAGCCCGCCTTCATGCACCGGTGCCGAGACCTTCGGCCAAGAGGTCGATTCCTCGGCGATGGTCATCACGCCCGGATGGTGGCCGTAGACCTCCTTGTTCATCTTCTGCAGGAAGCTGACCGCCTCAAGGTTCTCGCGGCCGCCTTTCTCGTTAGGGATCCATTCGCCGGCCTTGCGCGAATAGTCGAGGTAGAGCATCGAGGCGACCGCATCGACGCGAAGTCCGTCGACATGGTATTTCTCGGCCCAGAACAACGCATTGTTGACCAGGAACGACACCACCTCGCGGCGGCCGAAATTGTAGATCGCGGTGTTCCAGTCGGGATGAAACCCCTTGCGCGGATCGGCATGTTCATAGAGCGCGGTGCCATCGAAATTGGCCAGGCCGTGCTCATCGACCGGGAAATGCGCCGGCACCCAGTCGAGAATAACGCCGACGCCGGCACGGTGGGCGCCGTCGACGAAGCGGGCAAAGCCGTCCGGATCGCCAAAGCGGGCCGATGGCGCGTAGAGGCCGGTCGTCTGGTAGCCCCAGGACGGGTCATAGGGATGTTCAGAGATCGGCATGAATTCGATATGGGTGAAGCCGGTCTCGACCACATAGGGGATGAGCCGGTCGGCCAGTTCGTCCCATGACAGGAACGTACCGTCGTCGCGAAGCTGCCAGGAACCGGCATGGACCTCATAGATCGAAATGGCTTCGCGCCGGTGATCGGCATTGCGCCAGAAATTGCGATGCGCCTCATCGCCCCACTCATGCGCCGGCGGCACAGCAACGACCGAAGCGGTGGCCGGACGCAGTTCGGATTTGAAGGCGAACGGATCGGCCTTCAGCGGCAGCCTGACGCCGTCGGGGCCGATGATCTCGTATTTGTAGGGCCGGCCAGCACCGATATCGGGAATGAACACCTCCCAGATGCCGGTGTCGCGGCGGTCGCGCATCGAGTGCCGGCGGCCGTCCCATTCGTTGAAATCGCCGACCACAGAGACACGCCGCGCATTGGGAGCCCAGACGGCGAAATGCACGCCGGTGGCGCCTTCGTGCTCGATGACATGAGCGCCGAGCTTGTCGAACAGCCTGAGATGCGATCCCTCGGCGATGTAGTAGTCGTCCATCGGCCCGAGCACCGGACCGAACGAATAGGGATCGGTCAGCCACCAGTCGCCGCCGGCATTGCGCGCGTGATAGCGAAGCGGTTGCCGCTTCTTGATCGAGAGCTTGCCTTCGAAAAAGCCGCCATCGTCGCGCCTGGACAATTCACCCGCGATGGTGCCGGTCAGCGTATAAGCGGTGACGAATTCGGCATTCGGAACAAAGCAGCGGGCCACAAAACCCTTCCCAGCCTCCTGAACACCGAGAACGGCAAACGGATCGCCATGCGTACCGGCAACAATCGCCGCAACATCGCTGGCTGCCGCCAGTCCGTCCGGCCCGCTTGTCGCAGCGGTCGCGCGCGGCTTCTTCATCAGGCAGTGTCCCTCCCCAGGCACCGAGTGTTTGTTTCTAGTGGTGTGATCCGACTTTTAAGTTCACACCACCGGGACCACATTGTTTGCGGCCTCATGCAATCACATCAGGCAGGCACGTTCCAGATTTCTTTCGCATATTGGCGGATCGTGCGATCGGAGGAGAACCAGCCGACACGCGCCACATTGCGGATTGCCCTGGCGTACCAGTCGGGACTGTTGCGCCAGACCGCATCGACCTCGCGCTGGGCGGTGGCATAGGCATCGAAATCGGCGGCGACCATGAACCAGTCGCTGTTGTAGAGACCGTTGACGAGGTCGCGGTAACGCTCCGGATCATCCGGCGAGAAGACGCCTGACGAAACAGCCGCGACCGCTTGCGCCAGCTCGGGCGATCCTTCGATGACGGCGCGCGGATCGTAGCCGTTGTTGCGCCGCTCGGCGACCTCGGCGGTGGTCAGGCCGAAGATGAAGATGTTGTCGTCACCGACGCATTCCTTGATCTCGACATTGGCACCGTCGAGCGTGCCGATGGTCAGCGCGCCGTTCAGCGCGAACTTCATGTTGCCGGTGCCCGACGCTTCCATGCCGGCGGTCGAGATCTGCTCGGAAAGGTCGGCAGCCGGCATCATGATCTCGGCAAGGCTGACATTGTAGTTCGGCACGAACACGACCTTCAGCAAACCGCGCACGGCCGGGTCGCGGTTGATGACCTTGGCGACGTCGTTGGCGAGTTTGATGATCAGCTTGGCGTTGTGATAGCTGGGCGCCGCCTTGCCGCCGAAGAATTTCACGCGCGGCATCCAGTCGCGCTCGGGGTGCGAGCGGATCTGGTCATAGAGGGCGATCGCCTCGAGGATGTTCAGAAGCTGGCGCTTGTATTCGTGGATGCGTTTGATCTGGATGTCGAAAAGCGCCGAAGGATCGACCTTGATGCCGAGCCGGTCGGCGACGAGGTTGGCCAATCGCGCCTTGTTGGCGCGCTTGACGGCGGCGAACTTGTCGCGAAAGACGGCATCGCCGGCGAAACCGTCGAGATCCTTGATGGCGTCGATGTCATCGAGAAAACGGTCGCCGATCGCCTCGCGGGCGAGCGACGTCAGTCCGGGATTGCATTGGATCAGCCAGCGCCGCGGCGTGATGCCGTTGGTCTTGTTGTTGATACGATCGGGATAGAGCTTGTGCAGGTCGGCGAACACCGTCTCCTTCATCAGGTCGGTGTGAAGAGCCGAAACGCCGTTGATGGAATGCGAGCCGACAAAGGCCAGATTGCCCATGCGCACCCGGCGGTCGCCATTTTCCTGGATCAGCGAGATGCGGCCAATCTGCTCGTCCGAGAACTGGTTGGAAGCACGCGCCTCCAGAAGCACTTCAGCGTTGATGGCATAGACGATCTGCATGTGGCGCGGCAAAAGCCGCTCGAACAGCGGCACCGGCCAGCTTTCCAGCGCCTCGGGCAGCAGTGTGTGGTTGGTGTAGCCGAAGGTGCGCTGGGTGATATCCCAGGCCTGGTCGAAGTCCATGCCGTGGACGTCCATCAACAGGCGCATCAACTCCGGCACGGCGATGGCGGGATGGGTGTCGTTCAAGTGGATCGCAGCCTTGTCGGGCAGCGACTTCAGGTCGCCATATTGGCTCAGATGGCGCTGCACGATGTCCTGCAGCGAGGCGGTGGAGAAGAAATACTCCTGCCGAAGCCGCAGTTCCTGCCCGGCCTTGTGGGAATCGGCGGGATAGAGCACGCGCGACAAGGCATCGGCCTTGTTGCTTTCGGCTAGCGCGCCGATGTGGTCGCCGGCATTGAATTTGTCCAGCAGGATCGGATCGACCGGCATCCCCGACCAGAGCCGCAGCGTGTTGACGCGGTTGGCCCGCCAGCCGACGACGGGCGTGTCATAGGCGACGGCCAGCACATGCTCGGTCGGTTTCCAGACATGGCGTTCGAGGCGCCCATCCTTGGAGGTGATCGATTCCACCGAACCGCCGAAACCAACCTCGAAGGAGCGTTCGCGACGTTCGAACTCCCACGGGTTACCGTGATCAAGCCAGGTCTCTGGCAGTTCGACCTGCCAGCCGTCGTGAATCTCCTGCCGGAACATGCCATTGGCATAGCGGATGCCGTAGCCATGCGCCGGAATGTCGACGGTCGCCATGCTTTCCATGAAGCAGGCCGCGAGCCGGCCGAGGCCGCCATTGCCGAGCGCCGCATCGGGCTCGAGTGCTGCAATCAAGTCGAGGTCGACACCCAGCGACGACAGCGCCTCGCGCATGTTGTCCATCAGGTCCAGATTGGAGAAGGCATCACGCATCAGGCGGCCGATGAGGAATTCCAGCGACAGATAATAGACGCGCTTTTCCTTCTGGTCGTAAGCCTCTCTCGTTGCCTGCATCCAGTGATCGACGATCCGGTCGCGCACGACCTTGATCGAGGCGGTCAGCCAGTCGTACTGGGTCGCAACGGTGGTGTCCTTGCCGACCCTGTATTTGAGGGCCACCAAGACTTCACGTGCGAGTGTCTTTGGATCAGGATTTTCGAGCAGTGGCGGAAGGGGTTCGGATGTCATCGCGCTCGTCATGATGCCTCTCGTGCGGTTGCCATGATCATACCGGCTTTCATCGCTCCTCCCAGCCCATGCTAGCTGATACCGCCATACATTCAATCGATTTAAACAGGTTCGATCCGGCTTGCCCCCTGCGGCAATTTGCCAATTCTGAAGTGTGACGCGTCAAGACGGCCCGCGCTACGCGCTTCAAATTCCTGTTCCGTGCTTGCCGCTGTTGCCATGCACCAGCCACTTTGGGCGACATGTATCAAGCCGCCAGCGCCGCCTCCGGCGGGGCCTTGGCTCCTGTCATGAAGGCGACGGCATCGGACATCGTATATTGCTTGGGGTCGATGACGGCGAGGCGACGGCCCAGCCGATGGATGTGAATGCGATCGGCCACTTCGAAGACATGCGGCATGTTGTGCGAGATCAGCACGATCGGCAGGCCGCGCTTCTTGACGTCGAGGATCAACTCGAGCACGCGGCGGCTTTCCTTGACGCCAAGCGCGGCCGTCGGTTCGTCCATGATCACCACCCGACTGCCGAAGGCGGCCGCACGCGCCACGGCCACGCCCTGCCTTTGGCCGCCCGAGAGCGTCTCCACAGCCTGGCTGATGTTCTGGATGGTCATCAGGCCAAGTTCGGTAAGCTTGTCGCGGGCGCGCTTTTCCATCGCCGGGCGATCGAGCATGCGAAGCCAATCGCCCAGAAAACCCGGTTTACGGATTTCGCGGCCAAGGAACATGTTGTCGGCGATCGACAGCGCCGGCGACAGCGCCAGGTTCTGGTAGACGGTCTCGATGCCGGCTTCGCGGGCCTCCATCGGCGATTTGAAGGAGACGGGTTTTCCTTCAAGCCGGATCTCGCCTTCATCGGGCACGGCAGCGCCGGAAATCGCCTTGATGAGCGACGATTTGCCGGCGCCATTGTCACCGATGACCGCAAGGATTTCGCCGGGGTAGAGGTCGAAGTCGGCGTTGTCGAGGGCGGTGACGCGGCCGTAGCGCTTGACCAGGCCACGCGCGGTGAGAATGGGTTCTTGGGTCGTGGTCATGCCGAAACCTTTCTGATCCATTGGTCGACTGCCACGGCGCCGATGATCAGCACACCGGTGAGCAGCACCTTCCATTGCGGATCGGCGCCCAGCATGTTGAGGCCCATGGAGACGACGCCGACGATCATCGCGCCGAACAGCGTGCCCAGGATCGAGCCGCGTCCGCCGAACAGGGAAATACCGCCGATCACCGTCGCGGTGATCGCCTGGAGATTGTAGTCGGTGACGGCGGCCGACGGCGAGATCGAGCCGTTGCGGCCGATGGAGACCCAGGCAGCGAAAGCGGCGATCAGCCCGGCAAGGGTGTAGACCGTCATCAGCACCTTCTTGGTCTGGATGCCCGACAGCTTCGCCGCCTCCTGATCATCGCCAACGGCGTAGACATGGCGGCCCCATGCCGTGTGATTGAGCACGTACCAGAGGATCATCACGAGCACGACCGTGGCAATGACGCCGAGCGTCAGCACCGCCGTGCCGACCTTGAAGCTGATGGCAAAGAGATGCAGCAGCGGCGCTTGGGTGTCGACGTCGGTGTCGCGGATCGTCTCGTTGGCCGAATAGATGAAGTTCGTGGCCATGACGATGTTCCAGGTGCCAAGCGTCACGATGAAGGGCGGCAGTTTCATGTAGGCGACAAGCACCCCGTTGAGCAGCCCGCAGGCCGCGCCGGCGGCAAGCCCGATCGCCACGGCGAGCGCGCTCGGCATGCCGTAGCTGACCGCGCAATTGCCCATGATCACCGCTGAAATCACCATGATCACGCCGATCGACAGGTCGATGCCGGCGGTCAGGATGACCAATGTCTGTGCGGCACCCAGAATGCCGATGATGGCGATCTGCTGCAGGATAAGCGTCAGCGTATAGGACGAAAAGAACCGCCCTCCGATGGTGATGCCGAAGACGATGATCGCCAGAACCAGCACGATCAGCGGCACCGCGGCCGGCGTCGAATGCAGGAAATGCTGGATGCGCTTGACGGCCGATTTGTGCTCGTCAAAAGCAGCAACGCTGGTGTCGCTGCTCGAGAGAACCTTCTCGAATTCCTGAGCTTGAGCCATGTTTACTCCCCGTAGGCTTCAGCCAAACGCCGACGCCAGTCCACGCCTTTCCGGTCTGCTGCCGGGATTGTTCGCGGTCACGCGAGCCATCGTCCACCCGAAGCGGCCGGGGATCAAGCCCCGACCGCTCAGGTTCCGTAGATGCCTTGTCAGACCGGCATCAGCCCCAGCACTTGGCGAGGCCTTCCTTGGTGTCGATGGACTTCACGCCGGTGGCCGGCTTGTCGGTCACGAGGTTGACGCCGGTGTCGAAGAAGTTCTTGCCTTCGGTCGGCTTCGGCTTGGTTCCGTCCTTGGCAAAAGCGGCGATCGCCTCGATGCCGAGCGCTGCCATCTGCAGCGGATATTGCTGCGAAGTGGCGCCGATGACACCTTCGGCCACCGACTTCACGCCGGGGCAGCCGCCGTCGACGGAGACGATCAGCACCTGGCTTTCGAGGCCGACAGCCTTGAGCGCCTGGTAGGCGCCGACAGCAGCAGGCTCGTTGATGGTGTGGATGACGTTGATGGTGTTGTCCTTCTGCAGGAGGTTCTCCATCGCCTTGCGGCCGCCCTCTTCATTGCCGTTGGTGACGTCGTGGCCGACGATGCGCGCATCGTCCTCATCGCCGATCTTGTTGGGATCCTTCACGTCGATGCCGTAGCCCATCATGAAGCCCTGGTCGCGAAGCACGTCGACGGTCGGCTGCGAAGGCGTCAGGTCGAGGAAGCCGATCTTGGCGTCCTTGGCCTTGTCGCCGAGCGTGGCGGCTGCCCAGGCACCGATCAGCTTGCCGGCTTCGAGATTGTCCGTCGCAAAGGTCGCGTCGGCGGCGTCGATCGGATCGAGCGGCGTGTCGAGCGCGATCACCAGCAGGCCCGCATCGCGCGCCTTCTTCACGGTAGGCACGATGCCCTTGGTGTCGGATGCAGTGATCAGGATACCCTTGGCGCCGTCGGCGATGCAACTCTCGATCGCCGCGACCTGGCTCTCGCTGTCGCCGTCGATCTTGCCGGCATAGGTCTTGAGGTCGACGCCGAGTTCCTTGGCCTTCGCGGTGGCGCCTTCCTTCATCTTGACGAAGAAGGGATTGGTGTCGGTCTTGGTGATCAGGCAGGCACCGACACCGGCCGCGGATGCGGACGATGCGAACGCCATCAGCCCCAGAGCCGCGGCGGCAAACACGGTCGATTTCAACAGTTTTGTATTGGTCACGATTTCCTCCCAGTGGAACCATTCCGGATGCCGGCCAACCGGCACCTGCAGCGCGTCCAACGAAATTCTCCCAGCGTGGACGCTGCTTCAACAGACACCAGCACAAAGCCCCTGTCAATAATTAAATCACTCTTATTTATTATTGACAGCCTTGCTTCGTTGACCCATTCTGGCCCAAAAGCATTGAGGGGAACGACGGGAGGAACAGGGTGGAAACGGCCATTGCGAGGCACGGTTCGCCCGAGGTGAATGACAGTCTCATTCACCGCGGCACCAACCAGAGCGGCATGCGCGACCACAACGAGCGGTTGGTGCTGTCGCTGGTGCGCCAGCATGGCAGCCTGGCAAAATCCGACATCGCCCGCATGACCGGCCTTTCGGCGCAGACGGTTTCGGTCATCATGCGCGAGTTGGAGGAAGAAAGCCTCCTGCTGCGCCAGGCGCCGTTGCGCGGCAAGATCGGCCAGCCTTCCATCCCGATGGCGCTCAACCCCGAAGGCGCTTTCTTCATCGGCCTGAAGATCGGCCGCCGCAGCGCCGAACTGGTATTGATAGATTTCCTTGGCCATGTCCGTTCGATGCTGCAGCATTCCTATCGCTACCCGGCGCCGCGCGAGACGGTGGACTTCGTCACCAACGGCATGCGGCAGATGCGCGGCGAGCTGACGCCCGCGCAAGACAAGCGCATCGCCGGGCTCGGCATCGCCATGCCGTTCGAATTGTGGAACTGGGCCGATACCGCCGGCGCCCCGCGCGATGTCATGGACGAATGGCGTCACCGCGACATCAGGGCCGACATCCAGGCGCAATGCGATTTTCCGGTCTATTTGCAGAACGATGCCACGTCGGCCTGCGGCGCCGAGCTCGTCTTCGGCCAGGCGGGCGCCGCGCGTGACTTCGTCTATTTCTATATCGGCGCCTTTGCCGGTGGCGGCATCGTGCTGAATGGCCGGCTTTTTGGCGGCCCGACCGGCAATGCCGGAGCGCTCGGCTCCATGCCGGTGCCCGGGCCGGACGGCAAGCCGACCCAACTGATCGATGTCGCTTCCATCGCCATGCTCGAAAAGGCGCTCAATGCGCGCGGCATCGAGGCCTCGCATCTGTGGACCTCGCCGGAAGACTGGGGCGAGATCGGATCCGAACTCGACGACTGGATCGCCAGCGCCTCAACGGCGCTCGCTTACGCCATCGTCGCCGCATCCTCGATCATCGATTTCGAAGCGGCGGTGATCGACGGTTGGATGCCGAAGGCGGTGCGCCGCCGGCTGGTCGACGCCATCATTGCGGCCATCGCCACGATCGACGGCGAAGGCTTGAAGCTGCCCGCCATTCGTGAGGGAACCGTCGGCATTCACGCCCGGGCGCTCGGCGGCGCCAGTCTGCCCCTTTCCGAACGCTTCCTGATCGGCTCGACGACAATTTCCAGGAGCGCCTGATGCTGATCGGAATTCCGGCGCTGCTCGGTCCGGAGCTTCTGGCGATCCTGCGCGGCATGGGCCATGGCGACGAAATCGCCCTTGTCGACGGAAATTATCCGGCGGAACAGCAGGCAACCCGGCTGGTACGCGCCGATGGCCACCCTCTTATCCCGGTACTCGACGCGATACTAAGCGTCTTGCCGGTGGACGACGCCGTGCCGGAGGCGCTGTTTCGCGCCTCGGTCAAGGGCGATCCTTCGCTTGCCGATCCCGTCCATCATGAGATCGAGGCGATCTGCGCCAAACGCGCGCCTGGCCGCAAGGTGGTTGCGCTGGCCGGCGCCGACTTCTATGCACGGGTCAAATCGGCGCATGCCATCGTCGCGACCAGCGAGCCGCGGCTCTACGCCAACATCATCATCCGCAAGGGCGTGATCCATCCGCCGGAGACCAGGAAGCCATGATCCTCTGCTGCGGCGAAGCCCTGATCGACATGCTGCCGCGCACGACGACAGCAGGCGAGCCGGCCTTTGCGCCTTATGTCGGCGGCGCCGTGTTCAACACGGCGATCGCGCTTGGCCGGCTCGGCGCGCCGGCAGGCTTCTTTTCGGGCCTATCGTCGGATCTGTTCGGCGGCCAATTCCGGGATGCGCTGGGGGCAAGCAAGGTCAGCTCCACCTATGCGCACACCTCACCACGGCCAACGACGCTGGCCTTCGTCAAGCTCACCAACGGCCAGGCGACCTACACTTTCTATGACGAGAACACCGCCGGCCGCATGCTGACCGTCGACGACCTGCCGCAGCTTGGCAGCGAGATCGAAGCCATGCTGTTCGGTGCCATCAGCCTGATTTCGGAGCCCGCCGGCAGTGCCTATGAGGAATTCATGCGGCGCGAGCATGAAAGTCGAGTCATGATGCTCGATCCCAACATCCGGCCGAACTTCATCCCGGACAAGGCCAAGCACCTCAGGCGCATCCGCGCCATGATGGCGATGGCCGACATCGTGAAACTGTCGGACGAAGATCTGAACTGGTTCGGCGAAGCCGGCTCGCACGAGGATGTCATCCGCAACTGGCTGGATCGAGGCCCGAAGCTGATCGTCGTCACCCATGGCAGCGAAGGCGCCGTCGGCTATACCAGGGAACATGCCGTCACCGTCATGCCGGAAAAGGTCGAGGTGGTCGACACGGTCGGTGCCGGCGATACCTTCAACGCCGGCATCCTCGCCTCCTTGCATGAGCAGGGCCTGCTGACCAAGGCGGCGATTTCCGGCTTGTCGAAAGACGCCATCCACAAGGCGCTGGCGCTCGGCGCGAAGGCGGCGGCAGTGACCGTGTCGCGGGCCGGCGCCAATCCACCCTGGCGACATGAAATCGCCTGAGCAACGCTCAACATAAGCTGAGCCCAATCGATCACTTTATGTTTCGCAGGGGCTCTTTCCAGGGCTATGAGGGCGGGATGGCGCCCGACGAAGCCCGGATTTCCGGCATCTGGCTGACATTCGCCGGGAAATACTGGTAACGGACTGCGACACTTGGGCAATTTAGCGCTCTGCCTGCCCGGCTTTCTCGGCAAGCGCAACTCTGGTACCAGCGGCCGATTATCTGGCTAACCCGTTTTGAGGCCGACATGCAGTTCATCGATCTTGGCGCGCAGCGCGAACGAATCCGCGACCGGCTGAAGGCCGCGATCGACCGTGTCGTCGACGAAGGCCGTTATATTCTTGGCCCGCAAGTCACCGAATTCGAGAATAAGCTTGCCGCCTATATCGGCACCAAGCATGTCGTGCCCTGCGCCAACGGCACCGACGCGCTGCTGTTGCCGCTGTTTGCGGCCGGCATCGGCCCGGGTGACGCGGTGTTCGTGCCGAGCTTCACTTTCGCCGCCACCGCCGAAGTGGTGGCGCTGGCCAAGGCCGAGCCGGTGTTCGTCGATGTCGACCCGCATAGCTACAACATCGACATTGCCAGCCTCGAAGCGGCCATCGCCATGATCAAGAAGCAAGGCCGGCTGAAGCCGAAGGCAATCATTCCCGTCGATCTGTTCGGCCTTGCCGCCGACTACGAGGCGATCATGGCGATCGCCAACCGCGAAGGGCTGATGGTGATCGAGGATGCCGCCCAGTCGATGGGCGGTTCGCTCGACGGCAAGATGTGCGGTGCTTTCGGCCATGTCGGATCGACCAGCTTCTATCCGGCCAAGCCGCTTGGCTGCTACGGCGATGGCGGCGCGATGTTCACCAATGATGATGCGCTGGCCGAGCAGCTCAGATCCTTCGCCTTCCACGGCAAGGGCGAAACGCAATATGACAATGTCCGCGTCGGCATCAATTCGCGGCTCGACACGATACAGGCGGCGATCCTGATCGAGAAGCTGGCCATCCTCGAAGACGAGATGGTTGCGCGCCAGGTGGTGGCAAAGCGCTATGCCGACGGGCTTGGCGACATCGTCACCGCGGCCCGCAATCTGGACGGCAGCCGTTCGGCCTGGGCGCAGTACGCCATCGAGACACCCAAGCGCGACGGGCTGAAGGCGCATCTCGGCGATAAGGGCATTCCGTCGGTCATCTACTATGTGAAGCCGCTGCATGCCCAGGTCGCCTATCGCGACTACCCGCGCACGCCGACCGGCCTGGCCGTTTCGGAAGACCTGCCGAAGCGTATCCTCTGCCTGCCGATGCACCCCTATCTCAGCGAAGCCGACCAGGACCAAATCATCGAGACGATCCGCAACTATATCGGCTCGAATTCAGCGCAGGCCGCAGCGGAGTAAGCTGCCGAGCCTTTCTCAGCCGGGGCCCGCAGCCCTGCCGCTGGCAATGAAATGCGGATTGGCAAAATCCTCGTCGTCGCTTTGCCTGCGCTTGCCATAAACCAGAGGCTGGCCATCGAGCGTGCGCGTCATGCCGCCGGCGGCGCGCAGGATGGCGTCGCCCGCCGCTGTGTCCCATTCCATGGTGCGGCCGAAGCGCGGATAGACATCGGCCTCGGCACTGGCGAGAAGGCAGAATTTCAAGGACGAACCGACCGAAACGATTTCGGCGGCACCCAGGTCGCGAATATAGGCCTCGGTTTCCGGTGTGTTGTGAGACCGACTGGCGACGACGGCCAGCGGCGTCGCGGCCGTTCTCGCCGCGATCGACCGGCGGCCGACGACCTGGTAATCGCCATCGATTTCGAGTGATTCCGCCCTGCCCGGCTGGCCGGAAAAGAAGCGCCCCGTACAGGGCGCAAAGACGACGCCGACTTCCGGCACGCCATCGCGAACCAGCGCTATGTTGACGGTGAAATCGGTGCGGCGGTTAACGAACTCCTTGGTCCCATCGAGCGGATCGATCAGAAAAAAAGCCCCGTCCAGGTCGGGCGGCACGATCCCGGCGGAAGCTTCTTCCTCGGCCACGCAGGGGATATCGGGAAATGCGGCACGCAGTCCGGCGAGAATGATCTTTTCGCTCTCGCGGTCCGCCTCGGTCACCGGCGAGGCGTCGGACTTGCGGTCAACCGCACAGCCGGCGTGGAATACGCGCATCACCTCGCGCCCGGCCGACAAGGCCAGGCGCTCGAAGATTTCGAGCATCAGCCTGTCGTCAGATGCCGCCGCCGCTATCGTATTGGTCTTCGGCAATGTCGCGCTCGTTCAGCCAGTGTTCCAGGGCGTCGACCATCTCTTCGGCCGACTTGCCGAGTGTCCGCAGATGGATCTCCGGGGTTTCCGGCGCTTCATAAGGGGAATCGACGCCGGTGAAATTCTTGATCTCGCCATTCAGTGCGCGCGCATAGAGGCCCTTGGGATCACGCCTGGCGCATTCCTCGAACGGCGTATCGACAAACACCTCGATGAACTCGCCATCGGCCATCAATTCGCGCGCCATGCGCCGTTCGGCGCTGAACGGCGAAATGAACGACACGATGACGACCAACCCGGCATCGGCCATCAAACGCGCCACTTCGGCGACGCGGCGGATGTTTTCGACGCGATCAGCGTCGGTGAAACCAAGATCGCGGTTGAGACCGTGACGGACGTTGTCGCCGTCCAGGATATAGGTATGGCGGCCGGTAGCGAACAGCTTCTTTTCGAACAGGTTGGCGATGGTCGACTTGCCGGATCCCGACAGCCCAGTGAACCAGAACACGGCGGGCCGCTGGTTCTTCATGTCGGCGCGCACGCGCTTGCCCACATCGAGCGACTGCCAATGAATGTTTTCGGCACGGCGCAACGAGTGCAGGATCATGCCGGCGCCGACCGTGGCGTTGGAGATGCGGTCGATCAAGATGAAGGCGCCGGTAGTGCGGTTTTCGGCGAAGGGATCGAAGGCGATCGGCGTCCGCGTCGAGATGTTGCAGATGCCGACTTCGTTCATTTCGAGCGACTTGGCCGCTTCATGGGCAAAGTCATTGACGTTGATCCGATATTTCAGGTCGGTGACGGTGGCGCTGGTCTGGTCGGTCTCGGTGCGCAGGATGTAAGAGCGGCCTGGTAGCAACGCATGCTCGTCGAACCAGACGATGTTGGCGGCGAACTGGTCGGCGACTTGCGGCCGTGCGGCAGGCGAAACCAGCATGTTGCCGCGCGAGATTTCGACTTCGTCATCGAGGACGAGCGTGACGGCCTGGCCGACGGCCGCCTGGGCGAGATCGCCGCCATACGAGACGATCCGCTTGACGCGCGAGGATTTGCCGGACTTGGCGACAACGACCTCGTCGCCGGGCGCAACCGAGCCGGAGGCGACCGTGCCGGCAAAGCCGCGAAAGTCGAGATTGGGACGATTGACATACTGGACCGGGAAACGGAACGGCAGTTCGACCATCGCTTCGTCGACCGACACGGTTTCGAGATGCTCGATCAGCGTCGGGCCGGAATACCATTCCATGCTTTCCGACCGGCGGCTGACATTGTCGCCATAACGGGCCGACATTGGGATCGGCACAATGGTCTGGAAGCCGAGATCGCGTGAGAATTGCCCGTAGTCTTCGACGATCCGGTCGAAAACCGCCTGATCGAAATCGACAAGATCGATCTTGTTGACGGCCAGCACGACGTGGCGGATGCCGAGCAGCGAGGCGATGATCGAATGCCGCCTTGTCTGGCGAAGCACCCCCTGCCGGGCATCGATCAGCACGATTGCCAGGTCGGCGGTCGAGGCGCCGGTGGCCATGTTGCGGGTGTATTGCTCGTGGCCAGGTGTGTCGGCAACGATGAATTTGCGTTTCGGTGTGGCGAAGAAGCGGTAAGCGACGTCGATGGTGATGCCTTGCTCGCGCTCGGCCTCCAGACCGTCGACCAGCAGCGCGAAATCGATGTCGTCGCCCGTCGTGCCATGCTTGCGCGAATCGCGTTCGAGCGCGGCGAGTTGATCCTCGAAAATCTGCTTGGTGTCGGACAGCAGGCGCCCGATCAGCGTCGACTTGCCGTCATCGACCGAGCCGCAGGTCAGGAAGCGCAGCAGCGACTTTTTCTCCTGCGCAGCCAGATAGTCGCGAACGTCGTCGGTGGGAGCGAGGCTCTTTGCCATGATGTGGCGCATGGTCAAAAGTACCCCTCGCGCTTCTTCTTTTCCATCGAGCCGGCTTCATCGCGGTCGATCAGGCGACCCTGCCGTTCGGACGTGCGTGCCGTCAGCATTTCGCCGACGATGGCTTCCAGCGTGTCGGCATCCGATTCGATGGCGCCGGTCAGCGGATAGCAACCCAGCGTGCGGAACCGCACCAGCCTGTTCTCCACTGTCTCGCCGGGGCGCAGTTTCATGCGGTCGTCGTCCCGCAGGATCAGCATGCCGTCGCGTTCCACCACCGGCCGTTCCTTCGCGAAATAGAGCGGCACGATCGGGATACTTTCCTGCAGGATGTACTGCCAGATATCGAGTTCGGTCCAGTTCGACAGCGGAAAGACGCGGATCGATTCACCCGATGCGATGCGGGTGTTGAATATCTTCCACATTTCGGGGCGCTGGTTCTTCGGATCCCACACATGCTGAGCGTTGCGGAACGAAAAGATGCGCTCCTTGGCGCGCGATTTCTCCTCGTCGCGACGAGCGCCGCCAAAGGCCGCATCGAAACCGTATTTGTCGAGCGCCTGGCGCAGCGCCACGGTCTTCATGACATGGGTGTGGGTGTTCGAACCATGGTCGAACGGATTGATGTTGTCGCGCACGCCGTCTTCGTTGACATGAACCAGGAGATCGAAGCCGAGTTTCTGCGCCATCTGATCGCGAAAGGCGATCATCTCGCGGAACTTCCACGTCGTGTCGACGTGAAGAAAGGGGAACGGCGGCTTGGCGGGATAAAACGCCTTCATCGCCAGATGCATCAACACGGATGAATCCTTGCCGACCGAATAGAGCATGACCGGCTTGGCAAAAGCGGCCGCAACCTCACGGAATATATGGATGGACTCGGCTTCAAGCCGCTGAAGATGCGTAAGCGCTGTTGTCATGGGCCGTGGGCGTTCTTTCGTATCTTCCAACAGAAGACCTTGCCTCAAATCATCGAGCTCTTCGCGCCCGGTTCGAGCCTTGTTTCCGGACAATCTTTCTCGTGCCGGCGTTCTAGCAGATCGCCATTGTCAAGAACAATGCAAGACTGGCCCGGCCGCACATGGTTCGAGAATGAATTTTCCACAGATGCCGGCAAACCCGGAAATTCCTGCCCGCAAGCTCAACGGCCCAGAAAACGCTGGGAAAATATTGCTTGAATGGACCAGTGTGCGGCTTTCAAGTGACTTCCTCTGGTCGGCCCGCGCCTGCCGCCGATTTTCGGTGGCAATCTGCCCTATACACTATCGAAAATGGGGGGCAGCCGCTATACCAGCCTCGGGAAGCGGGCAAGTGCATCATGAGGCATGGGCAATTTCGAGGCGAGCGCATTCAACTTCGCTAAACAGATCCGCCGCATGAAACTTGCCGAAGACAGCGAGCCCGAAAATTGACCCGGCTTTCATCCCTGAGACAGCAATTCACGCCTTCGCGGATCAACAACTACTTCTCCATCCTTTGCTTCTTTTTTCCACCGGTTCTGGGATCGGTGGTCAGCTTCGTATTCAATGGCGGAGGCCTTTCGTCAGTCCTGCTGATTGCTTTACGGAAAAGGCGCTTCAACGCCGACCGGCCCATGATCTGGATGACGGTCGCGATCTATGCCTACTGCGCCTCCAATCTCCTGGCTTCCATCGTCAACAATTCGTTCGCCCGGGATGCGCCGCATCTTATCCCGCTGGTGACCTTCCTGTTTTTCCCCGTGTCCTATTCGACCTGGAGCATCACGCAGAAAACCACGCTTGCCCGCATCATCGTGCTTTCCAGCATGGCCGCCTGCTTTGTCGCGCTGCTCATAGCCGTCATCCAGCAATATTGGATTGGCGTCAGGGCCGAGGGGGGAGCTGGAAATCCGATCGTGTTCGCAACCGTCGTCTGCCTTGCCGTGGTCATGTGTGTGGCTGGCGCCTTGTCCGGTATTGAGCAAGCCCGGACACCCCTCTTCTACGCGGCACTGGCCGGGACGATCGCCGTCATCTATTCCGGCTCGCGTATCGTCTGGCTGGCACTGCTGATCACCGGTATCGCCGTCATGCTGATCAACCGGCACAGGCTCAGAGGCAGGAATGCCGTTCGCCTGCTGCTGCTGCTGGCGGCGGTCGGCGTCGTGATCGCCGCTTCCAGCTTCCAGGCGATATCCGGGCGGGTCGACTTTTTGCGCTCCGATTGGGGTGCGCTTGGAGCCAGCGGCAACTACGACACCTCGCTGGGAATACGTGTTGCGCTTTGGGAGATCGGACTCAAAGCATTCCATGACATGCCACTGTTCGGGCACGGTGTGGGTGCAACCCAGCTTCTGATCAACCAGGGCTTTCATGAGCAGTTCGCGATGGACACAGGCTTCAACCATTTTCACAACGGCTTCCTGACCGCCTTGGTGCAAGCGGGAATTCTGGGCGCCGTGACGCTGGCGGCGATCTTTATCGTTGCCGCTGGAAATGCCGTCCGGGTCTTGCGAAACAGCAGCGATCCGAGCGAGCGGTTCGGCGCGACCATGATTGTCGTCGTGGTGATCACCTATCTGACGGCCGGAATGACAGGCATCCTGATCGGCCATGACATTCTGGACTCGGTGCTGATGGTCTTCCTGGTGAGCGGAACATATCTCGCCTCCGGCCGCCAGGTTCCGTTGTTGGAAGAGCAGGCACCTGCGCCAGTGATGGAAGAGCGAGTAGTCAGCAAAGAGCTGTTTCGGGCAAGCCCATGAAGGCTCTGGTCACGGGAGCGACAGGTTTCATCGGGCGTCTTGTCGTGCGCCACCTTCGCGAAGCCGGTGCCGAGCTTCGCCTCGCCTCCCGCCATCCCGAGAGGCTGGGTTCGGAAAACGAGACTGTGCCGATGCCCGGTTTCGACGCGCCGGCCGCCGCCTTCCTGGAACTGACCCGGGATATGACTGACGTGGTCCATTGCGCCGGCCTCAACAATGATCAGGGAAATGCAACCGAAGCCGATTACAGGGCGGTCAATGTGGAATTGAGCGCGCGGCTGGCGCATGCAGCGGCGGCACAGGCCAGCGGACGCTTCATCCATCTCTCCTCGATCCGAGCGGTGATCGGCGCGCACGTCAGCGCAACGATCTACGAGGACACGCTTCCTGCCCCACAATGCGCCTATGGACGCTCGAAGCGCGAAGGCGAGATCAAGGTTTTGGACGCTTACGCGTTACACGGCCGCTCGGACGCCGCCGTGTTGCGCCTGCCTCCGGTTTATGGAAGCGGCATGAGGGGAAATCTGGCGACGCTGATGCGCCTGGCCGATACGGCACTGCCGCTGCCGACCGGCGCCTTGACGGGAATCCGCTCGCTGATGTCTGCCGGGGCCGCAGTGCGAGCGGTGTCGCACCTGCTGAGCCATTCGGGGTCACTTTGCCCGATCTATGTCGGCGCCGATGTACCGCCGGTCACCGTCGAGACCGTTATCGTCGCCTTTCGCGGAGGTTTGGGGCGGCCTGTGCGTCTGATGGCTGTGCCGGCCGGCCTGATACGGCCGGTCGTGGCCGCGCTCGGCAGGCGGGCGTTCTGGGACAGCCTGACTGCGACACAGATATGCGACCCCGCCCTGCTGGTATCGCAGGGGTGGACGCCTGAAGCTCGCACGGTCGAGCGGCTGGCCGAGCTGGCGCGGCTCGGTAGATCCTGACTCCCTGGTGACCTATCCGCTTCGGTAGAGCGTTCCAAACAGGATCCGAAAATCGAGCCAGAACGACGCAGTGCGGAGGTAGGCAGCATCCGTTTCGGCCAAAAGCTCCGGGTTCGACATGTCGATGCCCCTGATCTGGGCCAGGCCGGTTATGCCCGGCAGCGCCGCCAAAACCCCCAGCCGCCTGCGACACTCGATCAACTCCGTTTGGGTCGGCAGGCAGGGGCGCGGCCCGACCAGGCTCATTTCGCCCTTCAGGACGTTCCAGAATTGTGGCAGCTCGTCGAGCTTGAACTTCCGTAAGACCTTCCCGACCGATGTCACGGAATCCACCGGCGCCTCATGCGAGGGCAGTGACGGCGTCCCGACATACATCGTGCGCAACTTGTGGCAGCGAAAAAGCCGACCGTCACGGCCGACCCGCACCTGTGAAAAAATAGCCGGGCCCGGCGACGATGCCCGAACGGCAAGGACGGTGAGCGCCAAGACAGGAGATGTGGCCACCAGCAGCAGAGCCGCACCGGCAATATCGAAGATTTGCTTGGCTGCCTTCATGAACGGCCGATAGTGCTCCCTGCCGAAGTCCCGAGGCAACGCCGCAGGCAAATGCCGTCAATCCGGTCGACGTAGCATGAGCCGATCTTTTGGCCAAGCGTGCCACGCACTCGTGCCAATGTTCAGATGCGCCCCAGGACGAAAGCGAGATAGAGCCCTAGGTTTCCGGAAACTGTCTGCCTATAGACGCCGCTTTGGCGCAAGCCCGCCAAACGCCGGAAAAGACCGCCGTTGCGCCCGCGGGTGAAAAGGTCGAGGCACGCCGTCGCGTCCTCGGTCAGGAGGTCGCGATTGAGGGCGAGACCGTCGAGGTTAAGGTCTGTCCAGCCGGCGAATTCCCCCTTGAACAGGCGGCCAAGCCGGGAGAACCTTGCTTTCCAGGACACGTTGGCGCCGACCAGGTTCGCCGCGTGCTGCCGGTAGCGCACCAGCGGCCGCGGATCGTAGCGGACGATGCCGCCGGCGGCGGTCACGATGAGATAGGCCCACCAGTCATGGCTGACGAACCCGGTCCGCGTGGAGGCCCTGGCCAGCAGGTCGCGTGCCGCAGCGTTGAGCAGGATTGTGTTGCCGCCGGCGATGCTTTGCACAAGCGCGTTGCGAAAGGTTGGCGGCCGGGCAAACAGCGGCGAATGGCCGACAAGACTTCCTGTTTCCGTCATGGTGGCGGTTCGCGAACAAAACATCAGCGGGGTTTTCGCATCCTGGGTCCGCATCCAGCTGATGGCGCTCTCCAGCCTCTCGGTCTCCCAGATATCGTCCTGGTCGCAGAAGGCATAGCAGTCCGCCTCGATGCGTCGGTCGACGATCATGGAGCGGAAATTGGCGGCGAAGCCTTGCCGCGGCCCCTCTACCAGCGTCATCCGACCTTTGGGCCGCCAGCGGGATTTCCATGTCTCGATGATGGCGGTCGTGCCGTCGACGGAGCCATCGTCTGAAATCCACAGGTCGACCAGAGGGTGCGACTGCGCGAGCAGGGACTGCAGCTGTTCATCGATGAAGGCCGCGCCATCCTTCGTGCCCATCAGGACCGCTATGCGCAGATCTGCTTTGCTCACGACCAAGATCGCTTTCTGAATTCTGAACCTAGCTCGCCTGCCCGGCCGTTTTCGGGATCGCGTCTTGACGTGCACTCTCCCTGGCCTTCTTGGCGCGGTCGAGACCTGCCAATGCGGCGAGCGCGGCAGCCTTGTCCTGGTTTTTCGCCGACTGCTGCAGCGCCGTGAGCGCGACCTGGACATCCGACCATTCCACGACGTCCGTGCTGAGGCCGAAAACCTTCGAGATGCCGAGTTCTACGAGTTCCTCGTCTTCGCCATGCAGCGTTTCGTGAAGTTTTTCGCCCGGCCTGATGCCGGTGAACCGGATCGCGATGTCCTTGTATGGGCTCTTTCCGGACAAGCGGATCATCGTTTCGGCCACTTCAAGGATCGGCACCGGCTTGCCCATGTCGAGCATATAGACGGCATAATCGTGTCCGCTCTGCCGCGACGCGGCATCGGCCGCCGACATGATGACGAGATCGACGGCTTCGGCCACGGTCATGAAATAGCGCGTCATGCGCCGGTCGGTGATGGTGACGGGCCCCCCAGCCTCGATTTGCGCCTGGAATATGGTCGCCACCGAACCATTGCTGCCGAAGACATTGCCGAACCGCACTGCAATGAACTTGGTGGCCGGGTCACGCCCGCCCGTCTGGCCATGCAAGGCGCTGATGATCTGTTCGGCGGCCCGCTTCGTCATGCCGAGCACTGATGAGGGATCCACCGCCTTGTCGCTCGATATCAGGACAAATTGCGCAACCCCGCACTTGGCGGCAACTTCGGCGCAGACGAGCGTTCCGAAAATGTTGGTTTGAACGGCTGAATCCCAGTTTTCCTCGAGCAGCGGAACGTGCTTGAGCGCCGCGGCATGAAAGATGATGTCCGGCCGGAATTCCGTGACGACACGCGTTATCTGGCGCCGGTCCGCGACATCGACGATGCGGACCTTGAGCCGGTCATGGTCCTTCTCGTCAACATACTGGCTCAACTGGAAAATGCCGAACTCGGAGTTGTCGGCGACCAACACCGCCTCGGCTCCCAGTTCCAGCGACCGCTTGACCAGCGTCTGGCCGATCGAACCGGCGCCGCCGGTCACCAGAACGCGTTTGCCGCTGACAAAGGCGCCGATGCGCTGGATGTCGGACGCGACCGCCGGACGGCGCAGGATCGTTTCCATCTCAACGGTGTCGAGAACCAGCTTTCCGTGCTGTTCCAGCTCCGAAAGGCCTGAGAACTGCACCACATTTATGTCGCCGTGCCGGGCAATGCGCACGAGTTCCGAATAGTCCTCGATTTCGTGCTCGGCGCCGCTGCCGAAAATCAGCAAGTCCAGGCTTTTGGTGCCGGTCGCATAGTCTTCCAGGACATCGATCAGGCGCGGCATGGTCGCCACCACGGGAACACCTTGAATCCGCGTGCCCAACGGTGCGCCGCGCTCGGTCGCCATGATGCCGGCGATGGAATAGTCCGCCGGTTGCGCCGTGCGCGTGAAGCGAATGATCAGGTCGGCCTCGTCGAGCCGGCCGACGAACAGAGCGCGCTTGGCCTGCCTGATGTCGGTCTTGCGGCTCAGAATCCCCCAGCTCGCGCCGTCACGCAGGAAGCGGTAGAATAGCCGGGGTGCCGATATTATGGTGAAGGAGACGAGGAAGAAGACGATGAACTGACGCTCGTTGAGCCCCGCGACCGGCCGGTAAAACCGCAGCAGCAGCGACGCCACATAAAGAGTGAACGTCAAGATCGCGCAGCTCTTCAGGATGTTGAAAAAGTCCGGCGTCGAGGCGAAGCGCCAGACGGTGGTGTAGAGGCCACTGTAGCGGAACAGCAAATGGCTGATGACGACAATGCCCGCCCATGTCGCCAGACCCTCCTCGGAGAGCGCGTCGAACGAAAGATTCGACCGCGAAAGCACGAGGCTGAGTGCCACGGCGACCAGGACCATGACCACGTCCTGGACCATGATGAAGGCGCGCCGCATCTGTGGCCTGAGCCCGAACACAGCTTCGAGGTGGGAATTCATTGGACGGCACTAGACTCCAGGCTCAGGGGCATCGACACCAGCGAGGTGCGACACGAAGATACTTCGCGACCGATCACCTTACTCAAGTGCCATCCCCGGCCCCCGCCGTGCTGTATCGCATACTGCGGGGGCGAGGGCATAGCCAGAGTTTTTTTCGGACAAGAAGCGTCCAGTGGAGAACATGGATCTTGCTCGGGCGGTTGCCGCAAAGTCAACATTATCAAAAGCTAAAGTAAGCTAGACAGCATGCGTTCAGTTTTGCCGCAGTTGACTCTGCTCCCCACCGCGTTACGACGCAATGCGTTGCCATATGCCCATCGAAATGGCTATTAGAGACGGGCTTGGTGGTTCGCTATGGCCAGCGAAGAATAATGCGCCAGAACAACGGATTGCGATACTCCCAGCTATGATTGCGGCACTAAACGGCGCTTTTGACGACATCTCAAAGGCCATGAGATTACACCGGGTCTGGATTGCGCTTGCCCATGAGGACATCGGCGACCAGCACAGACGCACGACGCTCGGCCCGCTTTGGATGCTGGTCAATTATCTGGCATTCATCGGCACTTTCATCTTCGTTTTCAAGACCAAGGACACGGATTCGGCCGGATACACGGCCTATGCCTCGATCGGCCTAGTTGTCTGGTTCTACCTTATGGAGATGATCAGCCTGAGCGTGCCCCTGTTCTCGCGCGAAGCCAGTTTCATTCAAGGTACGAGGCTGCCACTCTTCGTGTATGTGATGCGGCTGACGGTGCAATGTATCATCCGAGCGAGCTATTCGGTCGCGGGTTGCATCGTCATCCTGCTGCTGAGCGGTTTGGGAATCAGCGCTGAGTGGCTTTTGTCGATCCCGGGGTTGTTGCTGATTGTGCTCGCGACCCCTGCAATCGTAATGGTTTTCGCATTCCTGGGCGCATTCTTTCCCGATGCTCAGTTCATCGTCGGCAACATCATGCGAGTCGGCACGTTTCTTACGCCAGTCTTCTGGGCCTATCATGGGCAAGGCGGTATACAGAACTATGCCTATCATTGGAATCCGTTCACATATTTCCTGGAAGTGGTGCGTGCGCCAATCGCGAGCGGCGAATTCCCAACCCATCCCTTTGTTGTGACAGCCTACATCTCCTTGGCTTTCTGGGCGGTTGCGTTGCTGCTGCTGGGCGGATATCGCAAGCGCGTCGTTTTCCTGATCTGAGCTCAAAATGATTTCCATCAAGCTGGACAATGTCAGCCTCGCCTACCGCCTCTACGAAAAATTGACGCTTACGGCGCCTGACCGGCGCCTGGGTGGTCTTGGAGGCAAAATCGGACGATCCGGCGGCAAGCAGGTCGTGCAGGCGCTGGAAGATGTCAGCTTTGAACTCAAAGCGGGCGACCGTTTGGGCTTGGTCGGCCCAAACGGGGCCGGCAAGACGACACTGCTCAAGGTGTTGTACGGCATCTATCAGCCATCGGCCGGCACAGTAGCCATTGAAGGCAAAGTCGACGCTTTGTTCAACATCAACATAGGATTTCGCCCCGAAGCGACGGGGCGGCGAAACATTGTTCTGAGGGGTTTGATCAGCGGGTGGACCGAGGCCGAGATCCAAGAAAAAATGCCGGAGATCATCGCCTTCAGCGAACTTGGCGACTTTATCGATGTCCCCTTCAAAACCTATAGCCAGGGTATGGCCGCTCGCCTTGCTTTCTCAGCGGCTACAGCCCTTGACCCCGAAATTCTGCTGATGGACGAGTGGATCGGCGCCGGCGACGCCCAATTTCAAGAAAAAGCCAAGCGACGCATGGATGAACTGGCAGAGAAGGCAGGCATCATCGTCCTGGCGACCCACAATGAGAGCCTGCTCGAAAGCGTATGTACGAAGAGAATGACGCTTAAGAACGGAAGGGTCGAAGCCTTCACGACGAAACCTGCAGAGAGGGCTGGAACGCGAGCTAAGTCTTAAGGTACTCTTCCCGGATACTATATGCTCGCAGTTCAGATTCCCAATTCGTCGCACCTGCTGCGGTTGAGTATGCCAACGTTGCGCCCTGTGGACGTTACTAAAATGAATTGCGCGCGCGATTGGTCAACTGCCTGCTAGAGATCGCCTGGACAAGCGTTTCGCGAGGCCCATGCCGGGCCGCTCGATGTATCGATAGCTCACCAGCGCCAAAGGAATCAATACAGCAAGAGTGCAGATGGTCGAGACGAAGAACGGGACGGATGCGCCGCTGAATGCTGAATAGATCGTGCGATACAGGCCGCACCTCTCCAAGCCGACCAGAACAACAGGGTGCCAGAGATAGAGGCTGAAGCTGGCGTTCCCGAGGGTCATTGCAACTCGGTTCACGAACCATCTTGCCGGATGAAGAGAAACTCCGACTACTGCTCCAGCTAGAGCGACCGCCCACGCTACGCGCCCGCCTAAACCAGGGATGTAGGCAGAAAAGTCGATCAGGCCGATGACCGCCAATAAACTGACGCCAAATACTGCCTGACCGGCCAGAGGGGAGGTTTGACGAAGCTTAAGCCAAACGTGATATCCGGCTATGCCGGCTGCAAAATTCACCATGTGGCCAACCAGCGAATATCCACCAAATGCCGCGATTGGCCCTGTTGTCCCTTGGAACGCAGCATCCCAGCTAACTGTGACGAACACGACCACGGCTAGGAAGACCAGTGAGCGCGTAAGATCGGTCACTGCAAAAACCAGCAATGGCAGAATGGCATAGAAGGCCATTTCGATGCCGATCGTCCACGAGGCCATGACGTAGCCGGTCACATACTGGGGCGTCAGATTGAAGATGAACAGTGCAGAGCTGACGACGTACCCGAGAGCAAACGGCGAGGTGGGAAACTGCGCGGCGCCAAACATCCAGTAGAGTGGGAAATAGAACGCCATCATGAAATAAAACAGCGGCGCAATCCGAAGGAAGCGGCGCAAGTAGTATTCCCGCAGATCATCCCGCGAGCCAATCTTGCTGCTATAACCGACAAACAATCCGAAAGCGCTGACGATAAAGAACAGCGGCACGCCATAGCCAAAGTGCGATCGGACGAATCCTAGATAATGGGGAATCTCCAGCTTCGTGAGCCAGACCATGTGAAAGAGTACAATCGATAGCGCCGCGTAGCAGCGCATTGCAAGAAGGCCTGGCAGATCAATCCGCGCGGTCTTGTTTTCGGGGCGTATCTCCGTATTCATTCCGTCTCGCTTGTAACTCAAACCAACTCGTCCTACTGTCTGTCTGGGGTACCCGCGACCATTCGCTTTTCTTCGGCTCCGACCTAAGCTTTCACCGATCCCCATACACTCGCTGCCTCAACCGCCGCCGGCTTATTACCTCGGCACGTTCACGGCCTTTCGCAAGCTTGCATGAAAGCCGTCGCTGCCGCATGTCGCCATGTAATCGGGCTCCCGAAGATCGTTGGCAAGAGGTAGGTGTCCGAGGCCTTCCAATTGGGCTGTCCTTCCCGACCGAGTGCGAGAGCTACTTCAAAGCTGTAGAGTATAACACCGACTAAGCAGAAAAATTCTTTAGCGGGCGTGTTTCCGTGCCAAATATACTTCTGTAAATTCGCCTACTATTCCGTGCCAGTGATCGTGAAAACGGCACACCTCGACGTCCATTCCTGACCACCGGTGGATCAGTTCTGGAAGGTCATAGCCGTAGTGAAATGTTACCAGCGAACCAGCATCGCTAACCGGATTCCCATGATATTCCGGCTCGCCGGTGTGCTGGATCGTTCCGTCCGGCCTGTAGAGCGCACGGCGCTCACTGTCGATCTTGCCCTTGTAGGTGGGAACGGTGAACAGGTAAGCGCCGCCTGGTTTCAGGGTGCGGACAATCTCCTTTGTCACCCGCTCCGGCATATTCACATGCTCCATGACATCAAGTGTAACGACGACATCGAAAGTCGCATCACCAAATGTCTGCGCCTCCAAGTTCTCGTTTCGGAAGCCCTTGACGGACGAGCCCAAACGCTCTCCGGGAAAGTACTGCGATTCAACATACCCGGCACATTCCCGCTTCAACTTCGGAGAAATCCCGCGGGGAGTGGGAGAGGATTCATGAATAACAAGGTTGCGCCAACGAGGGATATGTCGCGTGAGCGTAAGAGCCAAAGCGCGCTCGCGCGGGATCGATCCACATCTGGAGCAGAGCAGATGATCACGATACCAATCATAGTTGGCGGAAAACTCGACATTGGCTTCACAGATTGGGCAGTAACCTGCCCGGCGGTAAACTGGATGAGAATCAGAATTCATGGAGCACCATCAGGATTTTCAAAAAACGAAGCCGTAAGCAGAATGCTGCTTCGGTACGAGCTCAGCTTCACGGTGCTACTCTAGCCGGTGGGCAACCCCATTTTCCGAAAGGAATTGGGCAAAACGATCATATAGAACAGTGTACTTGCGCTGAAACTCATCATAGTTACCAGCCTGCACAAGCTCGTGGACGTCCAATTGTCCCACTTTATCGACCGGGATGTGCGGGATGCTCATAAGTTCCGCCATTTCCGTCGTCCTCGAATCATGGGAAATTATGGTTGCAGGAACACCGTTGGTTAATGCGATCAGGTTTCCATGGAAGCGCGTTCCTACCGAATAGTCAAACTTCGAGATGTACGCATCCCACTCTGCCAGATCAAAGAACATTTTTGCGTTCTCTTTGACGTGCTTTACATAGAGCGACGGATCCATTTCCATGTTCATCTGCCCGAGCACTGCCTGGGCGACCTCAAAATCATCTTCTCTCCCATCTCTGGAAAGTAGCATTTTCATTTCCGGTTCTTCGTTCTGAAGAACATATGGATATTTTTTATGAGCGGATAATTTCAAAAGATCAGCTTCAACGCGCCGGGCAGCTTCGGGATTGGCCGAATGAAGAAATACGTTGCGTGATCCGTTCACTGCAACTCTCAGTTCGGCGTCTCTTCCTGGCCTCTTTATCTTCAAGTCCGGACGCAATTTGCGAAACAAACTTGGGCATCCAACCTCTTTGACGTTCTTTATCGCAAAGTCATTCATGACTTCAGCCGTAAAATGGCCACGCACGCCCACGGTCTTGCTGCGTTCCGATATGATACGAAGGAAGCGTTTACTGCCCTCTGGGATATCTGTGACTTTGTCACCGATGATAGAAGCTTGCGCCCCGAGGCCGGCAACCAGGCATGGCAGCTTGGTCGGCTCGATAAAGTCAGCCAAATAGGACAAATCAAAATTTTTGAAAATGAAATTCGCTGCGGCGATAGCAATGATGTCGAAACGTTCGTTTGCTTCTTGCGGGGAATAGCCCAACCCCTGACCGAACTCTTCAAAGCGAAGTTCCTCGAATAGAGACTGCCCTATCAGAAGGTTTCCGGTGTTGTATCCAATGATTTCGAATTTCTTTTCAAAAGCAATCTGCGGATCAGGATGCGGAGCTATTGGCGCTCCCAGAAAAAGAACTCTCACTAAAATCTCCTCGACGCTCTGTAGACATCTAATTCTCCACAGCCACCAACGTCGTCATTCTTGAATTGGGATACCAAATCGTTCACTGAGTTCACGGGCGTAGACGCTCGCCCGTTCAAGCGCGGCAGATCCAAGATCGTGGCTGCGGATTGTGTTGGCCTGTACCTGCCTGATCTCCTGTAGGTGCCTGAGATCGAAATTTCCTATGGTTACGCTCGACTGATGCCGGCGGTGTGAATTGAGCGAACGCGGGGAAAAAGCGATCGAACCATTTTCGAGCAGACGCAAATATGTCACCCAATCCCCGGCGTTGCGCAACGACATGATCTCTTCGCTGTGTTTGGCCATCGCATTCCTGAGCGCCTCCCTTCGAAACAAGACGCCGCTGACGTTCGGAATGGTGTTCTTGAGGTAAAGTGCCTCGGCGATTTCCCGGCGGCCGTCCACGACGTAGGGTTTCGTCCAGCGAGACCGGTCGATGTCCGACACATAGTCGAGATAGTGTTCGGACAAGACCCGGCCGGCGCCGTCCATCTGTCGCGACTGGCAATAGCTCATCACCACCTCCTCGCGTTCGAAGGCGGGCAGAAGCTCGGCCAGAAAATCGGGATCGGCGAGGTCGTCGGCTTCGGCGATCCAGACATAATCGCCGCGCGCCATTTCGACCCCCCGCATCCATTGGCGGAATACCGATCCTGAATTCTGCGCATTGGCCACCAGCCGGTATGGAATGTCGCAACCGGCCAGAAATTTCTCGATGACTTCGACGCTATCATCGGTCGAAGCATCGTCAAGCACGATCAACTCGTAGGGCTTTATCGTCTGATCGACAATGGAGCCTAGACGTGCGCCCAAGTATCGGGCGTAGTTGTAGTTAGGCACGATGACCGACACCCGCGGCAATGGCTTTTCGGCGTAAATCAGCAGATCATGCAGGTATTGGCTGAAGCTGAACTCCTGGCGGACGATATCGCGGCCAACGCTGGCGAGACGCCGGGCTTCACTTGGATTGTCGAGCAGATTGCCAATGACCTCGGCCATCGCATCGGTGTCGAATGCCTGCACGAGGATTCCGCAATCCCGCTTCAGCAGATCCTGGAAGCCACCAGCGCCCTCAAAGGCAACGACCGGCACTGTGGCATCCAGCGCCTCAAGCACCACCGAAGGGAATGGATCTTCACGCGAGGTCAAGGCGTAGATATCAGCGGCGAAATAGTATTCCTGCGGATTTTCCACCAATCCGACAAAGACGAAGCTGCCCTCAAGTCCCGCTTCCTTCACCCGCCGCATTTGCTTGGCGTGAAAGACAGTATCGACATGACCGACCCAGACTGCAACCGCATCCGGCCTGGATGCCACAACCTTGAGGCAAGCATCAAGGAAAAGATCGAGGCCCTTGCGATGGTCGGCATAGCCCGCGCACAGGATGATGCTCGCGTTTGTCGAAAGCCCTAATCTTGCGCGAACCGCCTCGCGGACCTGTCGGCGATCATCGGCGAGATAGGGCGTACGCAGATAGAGTCCTTGCGGCCTGACTACCGACTGGCTGACCGGTTGGCCAACAAACTCTTCGAATCCGGCTTTGACGATCTCGGCTGGGAAAACGACCGTTTCAGCGTTCTCAACAATGGCTGCGGCTGCGTCAGCAAGACCGTAGGACGCCAATATTCCGGGCAGTTCATGGACGAGGCAAACGGTGCGGAACCCTGCCTGCTTCAGCAGCGGGATGAGCTTTCCGGATACGGTGGTATTCACGACGGCGACCTCGGCACCGTTGTTTCTAATGGTGGCCAGACGTTTCAACACATCGGCATCGCCTTGTTCAGGCAAGTCGATCCTGTGCACGGTCGCGGCGTGGGCGAAACGGCCGAGCAGCGGCCCGTCGCCCAGCACGATGAGATCGGGCTCAAAACCAAGCTGCTTGAATCCCTTGGCCAGATTGAGAGCCAGCAATTGCGCCCCATGCGGGTGGGCGTCGTGGGAAACGATTGCAATCCTGGCCTTGGACTTCCCCTTCGCCGCCTCCAAAGCGTCGCGGGTCGCTTGCAGATAGGCGTGGCCGTTAACGCTATCGGGCTCCAGGTGAGCGCCTTCCGCCCACTCGTTCCAGGCATTGACGAAAACCACCCGCTCGGATGGCTCGCTAATATGGGCCAAGGTGTCCTCAATGGCATTGTCCAGCCATCTGCGATACAGCTCGGGGGTGTTGTTGATGAACACCGTGCCGCCGCGCTTGCGGCGTGCGGTATTGTCCCAGCCCGGGCAAACCGAACGGAAGAGCTTGTATTTGCGGGATGAATAGGTTTCGCTGCGTTGTGGGAATACCGACCAGTCATAGACGGTCGTGGCAAAATCCTCATGCAGCGGCGTCACTGTATGCGTGACATTTGGCGGCGCGGAATTGTTTGGCGGAAATTCCACGGCGGCATCGAACCCGTAGCGATGGGGGGGCACAGATTCGAAGGACTGGGTGTAGGCCAGGAAAATCTCGCCGATGCCGTTCTCCCGGCACCAAGTCCGCCAGCGCCGCGCTGTCTCAGCCGCCGCCGGGAGCAGGCTTGGCCGATAGACGAGCAACAGCGGCTTGCCATTGATGCGGATGTAGCGAGGGTCACGAAGATAGGGCGCGACCTCGGCGATGAACGCGAGATCATCCTGGGGGGAGTGATCCTGAGCGATCAGGATCTCCTGGTCCATTCCGTCCCAGCGGCGCGACCAATTCTCGTTGGCCCAGCAGACGCAGAATGGCATGTCGAGGCGCTTATCCTCGAGCCAGTTTTCGAGCGGCTTTTCCAGGAGCCTCTTGCCGCCGAACCAATAAAAATAGAAGCAGAAGCCTTCCACTCCATAGAGCCTTGCCATTTCGATCTGGCGATGCTGCACAGCAGTATCGCGCAAGTCGTAGTAGCCGAGCGTATCCGGCACGTGCGGCTGGTGGTGACCGATAAATTGCGGCTCAGCGGGCCGGACATTAGACCATTCGGTGAAGTCCTGTCCCCACCATTCATCGTTTTCGGGGATCGGGTGGAATTGCGGCAGGTAGAACGCGATGACGCGCACCGGCTTCTGGAGCAACGGCGGCGCATCGAGAAGCGGCACATAGACTGGTTCGGGCGAGAAGATCGGGCCGGAACTGACCAGCGCCCCGCGCAAGACCATCTCGTTGCTGCCCACAGGCGCTTGGGGTGCCTCCATGCTTCTCCAGGCGCGGTAGGCATTCGTAACGCCAAACAGCGAAGGAAAGGTCGAAAACGCCGCTCTCTTCAATTTTCGCTTGAGGTCGATGGAGAGCGGCAGATTGTGCCAACAACCGTAGGCACCCCGAATCGCCAAGCGGCGGACCCGTATGCGAACATCGCCGATAGCGCGGACGCGGCTCCCAATCCCCCGCAGAGGCTTGGTCACTCGCCAGGATGTGCTGGCATAAACGGCATCGAGAACCTCATGCAACCGGATTTCCTCGGATCGCGCCTCGTCGCGATCCGCAAGCAGCGCACTCGTCGCCCTGTGCGCCATCGACAAATTTTGTTGCAGGAGCTCGATCTCCTTGTCTCTCGCAATGATCTGTGTCCGCCCTTGAGCAATCTCGTCGTCTCTTGCGCTGACTTGTGTCCTTGCGCTTGAGATCTCGTCTTTGTAGGTCCGGATTTGTTCTCGCATTTCAGCCATCTCGCTGGAGAAAGCCTCGATACGCGCCCCATGATGCCCCACCAATTTCCGGTTGGTTTCGATCTCCTCCTCCATCGTTGTTGCCTTCAACGACCATGGATTTCCGGTTTGATCGATCGCCTTGCTCTTCGTCTCGTCGAGAAGAACCACGCTCCCGTCGGCGAGCGCGACCCGCCCGTGCACGTTGCGCGCGCCCAGGACGTTTTCCGGAATAGGCAGCTTCGTGACAATGCAAAGCGAGTTCAAGAACTCGACGGAATGAACCGACGCGAGAGAAGCCTCATCGAATGTGACTTTGTGCCTGTCGGCGAAAGTCGCCAAGGCATCGACCCGACGACGATCCAGTCCCCAATGCTCATGGTTGACTACATCAAGCAGGCGTTTGAAAAACGAGATTGAGGAAAGCGGATCGTAGAGACCGCCCTCGAACTCCTGCCAGTAACTGCAATGCAAATCCTCGGCGATGTACATGCCCCCTTCGGAAAGATGGGGGAAATATCGTGCGAACGAGCGTATTATATCCGAGGATAGGTGCGATCCGTCATCAATTATAATATCATACTTTTCCGACATCGAGATGATGTCGCGCTCTGTTTCATCAGTATTGGCGTCACCTACGGAGATCTTTATCTTCCGGCTGTCGAAAACGAGATTCCCGCAAGCCAGATTGACGTCACAACCAACGATTATTTCAGCATTGGGGAAATATTTCTGCCATATCTCCAGGGATCCGCCATTCTGAACTCCGATTTCCAGGATTCGAACCGGCCTGTCTCGATACTCTGAAAAAATATCGTCGTAGGTGCTGAGATAGATCGACCATTTATCCGACACTTTGCCGCGATGCGCGTCGTACAGGTCACGAAGTGAAAGAGCCTGCTTTGCAGGCCTTGCCGTTTTGGCTTTGGCGCGTGCCTTGCCAGCAGGCATCGCATCGCGCAAGGTCTCGGGTGACGGGTGCTTGTTCATGCCGTCAATACTTGTTTCATCTCACTGGCTAGGAGTCGGTGCACCACCGCCTCCGTCGATTGCCGCCAGTCCGGCGCATCCCACGCGAACGCCGCCGCGAATTTCGCGCTCGACAGCCGGGAATTGGCGGGGCGGCGCGCCTTGGTTGGGTAGTCCATCGTAGCAATGTCCCGTACCCGCGCCCAGGGACCACCCAACACGCGGCTTGTGTCGAGGATATGGCGGGCAAAGCCGCTCCAGTTGGCCTCGCCGGTTCCGGCCAGATGATAGATGCCGGATGTGGCGGCGCCCTCGTGCAGCTGTGCCGCCGCATGCAGGATTGCGTCTGCGATATCAAGTGCAGATGTCGGATTTCCCCATTGATCGGCCACCACCGCGATCTCGTCGCGGTCGGCGGCCAGCCGCAGCATGGTCTTGACGAAATTCTTGCCGAACGGGCTGTAGACCCATGCCGTGCGCAGGATCAGATGGCGCGGATTGGCCGATGCAACCGCCTGCTCGCCGGCAAGCTTGGAGGCGCCATAGACGCTGGCTGATGCGGTCGCGTCGGTCTCGACATAGGCCGCGTCCTTGGTGCCGTCGAAGACATAGTCGGTCGAAAGATGAATGACGGGAACGCCAAGCAGCGCCGCCGCTTCCGCCACCTTGCCGGCGCCGATGGCGTTCACCGCGAATGCCAGATCGGGCTCATCCTCGGCCTGATCCACCGCCGTGTAGGCGGCAGCCGACACGACGATATCCGGCTTCGCGGCCGCGATGGCTTCGATCACGGTGTCGGGTCTTGAAAGGTCGAGTTGCGGACGGCCAATGGCGATGACCTCAACGCCGGCGGTCGCCTGGCCGGCCTCCAGGAGGCTTGCCGCGACCTGCCCGTCGCGTCCTGTGACAACCAGCCTCACGCCGCCCCCTTGCGCGCTTCGCCCAGCCGTTCACCGGCATAGCGCTGCTCGCGGATCGGTCCCCACCACCATGTGTTGTCGAGAAACCAGTCGATGGTCTTGGCGAGGCCGCTGTCGAAATTCTCATTGGGCGCCCAGCCCAGGTCCCGGCCTATCTTCGAGGCGTCGATGGCATAGCGGCGATCGTGACCGGGGCGGTCGGTGACGAAGGAAATCAGGTCGCGATAGCTCTTGCCCCCTGCCCGCGGCCGCCTGCTGTCGAGGAGATCGCAGATCGTCTCGACGACGCCAAGGTTCGTCCGCTCGGAATTGCCGCCGACATTGTAGCTTTCGCCCGGCAGTCCCCTGGTCGCGACAAGTTCCAGCGCGCGCGCGTGATCCTCGACGAACAGCCAGTCGCGCACATTGGCGCCGGCGCCATAGACCGGCAGCGGCTTTTCATCGAGCGCATTGAGGATGACCAGCGGGATCAGCTTTTCGGGAAAGTGATAGGGCCCGTAATTGTTCGAGCAATTGGAAAGCACGACCGGCAGGCCATAGGTTTCGTGCCAGGCCCGCACCAGATGGTCCGAGGCCGCTTTCGAGGCGGAATAGGGCGAGGATGGGGCGTAGGGCGTTTCCTCGACGAACATGCCGCCGTCGAAGGGAAGATCGCCGAACACCTCGTCGGTCGAGACATGATGGAAGCGGAAATGGCTCTTCCTGTCTTCGGGCAGGCCGCGCCAGTATTCCAGCGCGGCATTGAGCATCTTGTAGGTGCCGACGATGTTGGTTTCGATGAAGGTGCCCGGCCCATCGATCGAGCGGTCGACATGGCTCTCGGCGGCAAGGTTCATGACGATGTCGATATCGTCGCGCCGGAGGATGTCGAGCACCGCCTTTTCGTCGCAGATATCGGCCTGCGCGAAGCGATAATTGTGTGCGTTCTCGATCGGCCGCAGCGAGGCCAGGTTTCCCGCATAGGTAAGCTTGTCGAGATTGGTCACCCGATAGGCCGGGTTGGCGCACAGATGCCGGCACACCGCCGAACCGATAAAGCCCGCACCGCCCGTCACCAGAAAATTCATGCCGCTGTCCTCACGTAACCCATCAGGCGAACACCTCGGCGGCGGCCAGCAGCGGCGCCTTGAGGTCCTTGTCCGAGAGCTGGAACCCGCCGGTCAATGACGGCCATTCGATGCCGATGTCGGGATCGTCGAAACGGATCGACCGATCATGCGCCTGCGAATAGGTGTCGGTCACCTTATACAGGACCTCGGTGTCGGGCACGAGCGTCACGAAGCCGTGCGCGAAGCCTTTCGGCACCAGAATCTGGTTGCCCTTCTCGGCCGATACTTCGAGAGCGACCCATTTTCCGAAGGTTTTCGAACCGCGGCGAATGTCGACCGCCACATCGAGAATGCTGCCCCGGATGACGCGCAGCAGCTTGTCCTGCGCGCGCGGCGCAAGCTGATAATGAAGCCCTCGCAAGACGCCCGCCGCGGCGGAATAGGAATGATTGTCCTGCACGAAGGCCAGGTCTATGCCGGCCTGCGAAAAGCGCTCGGCATTGTAGGTTTCCACGAAGAAGCCGCGCGCGTCGCCATGTCGCTTCGGAACGATTTCCAGCACGCCATCGATGCCAAGGGGCCTGACCTCCAACGCCTAGCCCTCCGACAGGTCGACGACACGCCGGCGCAGATAGGCGGCATATTCATTCTTGCCCAGGTGGTCGGCGCGACGCAGAACCTGGTCCACTGTCAGCCAACCCTGTTCAAAGGCGATCTCTTCGGGACAGGCGACCTTGATGCCCTGGCGGTGCTCGATGGTGCGCACGAATGACGAGGCCTCATGCAGGCTGTCATGCGTGCCGGTGTCGAGCCAGGCAAAGCCGCGCCCCAACCGATGCACATGCAACTGGCCGCGCTCGAGGTAGACGTTGTTGACCGCCGTGATCTCGAGCTCGCCGCGCGCCGAGGGACGGATGGCAGGGGCGATGTCGACGACGTCGTTGTCATAGAAGTAGAGACCGGTGACCGCCCAGTTGGATTTCGGCACCTGCGGCTTTTCCTCGATCGTCAGCGCCGTTCCTGTGGCCTTGTCGAAGGAAACCACGCCATAACGCTGGGGATCCTCGACATGATAGGCGAACACCGAAGCGCCCTTTTCGCGCGAGGCTGCGTCGCGGCAAAGCTGCGACAGCCCGTCGCCGAAATAGATGTTGTCGCCGAGGATCATCGACACGTTGTCCTTGCCGATGAAATTGCGGCCGATGATGAAGGCCTCCGCCAGCCCGTTGGGCTGCGGTTGCTCGGCATAGGACAGGTCGAGGCCGAACTCCGATCCATCGCCAAGCAGATCGCGAAAAATCGGCAGGTCACGCGGCGTCGAAATGATCAGAATTTCACGGATACCCGCGAGCATCAGAACGCTCAGCGGATAATAGATCATCGGCTTGTCGTATATCGGCAGAATTTGCTTAGAGACTGCTAATGTTAGTGGATAAAGACGCGTTCCACTGCCTCCAGCAAGGATAATTCCTTTCAAGAAGCTCTCCTTGACATGCCTGAACCCCCCGGCCCCAGCCGCCCGTGCTTAGGTTCCATGCAATGGCTTGTCAATCTCGGCGTTCGGCAAACGACCGGGTCACGGTCCAGCGCCAATCCATGGCCAATTCCAGGCGACGCATTGCTATCGTCTTGCCAAGGCCGGCCTGACGGGAACAAGCAGATTGTCATCATGGGCCTCGGTCGACTCGCCTCTCTGGCTTAACCGCCCAGCGAATCCCTTGTGAAAGATGATGCCATTCATATAGGCGAAAGTCATCGCAAGCGCCGCCGTTCGCATGGGATAATCGACCAGGGAATGAACGAGCAGAAACGATACTGAGAGAAATGCCATTTTCTGCAGCGGATCTCGCCGTGCCGCAAGGGAAAACGCAAAAACCAATACCGAGTAGGCCGCGACCAGAAAGACAACAGGCGCGCCACCTTCAAGTGCCAATTCCAGATAATCATTGTGGGCGTGATTGACGTAGGGCTTGAAGATCATCTCTCCCTTTTCGTAAATCTGGTAGACTTTCGGAAAACTGCCAAAGCCGACGCCCGTCGCCCAGTTCTCTTCAATTCCCGCGATCGTCGTGCGGGCAAATTCGGCCCGTCCAAAGGCCGGGTCAACCACTTCCTCATCGATCTTCGTCCACGCCCCGATCGTGTAAAGCGAAAGCCCGATGAAGACAGCGGGTATTCCATACCCGCCCAGCCTCGAGCGCGCGGACAGAAAGACAACCGATATTATTGTGATCGCCAGCCCTATCAGAATACCGGCGCGCGAACCGGCGGCCAGGAGCAACAGCAGCAGCGTTATCAAGCCGAGCGACCCGGACAGAAGGTGCCCGCGAAACAGGCCGTAGTAGACGACGAAGGGGACGGAGACGAAGAGCAAAGCTGAAAAATGGTTCTGGTTGGCAAACAGTCCCGCATTGATCGTGAACGGCAGCAAACCCTGTATGGCAACCGTGTCGGAGAGCGAATACTGGATCGCCGCAGCCAGTCCGTTACAGATGACACCCATGAAAAAGAAGGGCAGAAGACCGTAGATCTGATCTGGGCGCAAGCGGGTGACGCTCAGAAAGAATGCAGCCATCGCCACGAAGTACAACAGACACTCGATCGTACGTCCCACGCCGACACTGACGAAACGCAGCCCGGTTTCACCGCTCAGCCATGGATTTGCAAGTAAAACCTCAGGCCGCAATCCGCTCAACAGGGCGGCAGGCAGCGGCACGATCTGAAAACAGAACACGGCTAGGCCCAGAGCAAGCAACCACAGGGCCGAGCGAGGGATGCCGTGCTCCGACGGCCTTGAAAAGACGGCCGCGGCCGCTGCAATCGCCGCCACCTCGATCAGCGCTTCGGTGTAGAGACCGCTCGCGGTGCCGCCGCCAATCAGCACTGACAGGAAAAGAACCGACCCAAGCAGATATTTTTCCCATTCCGTGGACCGGGTTGACCGCTCTCTCAAGATGAAACTCTTTCGATGCTCAATTTGTGCATGACCAGCGTGCCAACGTACCGAAATCGCCAGCTCTCAGCGATGGCAGCTGTTTCCAGCCGCAACAATTGCATGGGACACGCGCCTGGTCCGATCGCGAAATCCAGGCTCAACTGCCGCCGATTGAATGTGCCTTCCGGAATGTTGAACCGCGCTATTTCGCCCGCCGGATCCGCGCATCTGATGGACCAGAACAACTGTTTGGGCAGCTTCAGGTTTCTCGCGGAGGCGATCAGGGAAATCCTGTAGGAGCCGGGAGGCAGTTCGACATATTGCTGGAGCGCGGCGTTCTTCACCGGCGTATTCAGGAATCGAACAGTCGCTCCGCTATCGCTTTCGCCGACATCGCGCGCCCCGGCAAAGGTAATTTCCAGACCGGAGGGGTCGCGAACCTGCCAGTCGAATGGCTTGTCGCTGAGGATATGCTCAAAGCCGCCGTTGAAAATGTATCCGGCCAGTGTCCGCTCCTGATCGGACAGACTGAACAGGAACAGCCGATAGGCCGCCTCGTATTCCTTCTGCCGGATGTACCCGTTGATTACGGCAGACAACTCCTTCGACGTCGGTTGTGAGCTCGATCCGGCAAGGTCCAGCAACAGTTGATTTGCGACGCGCAGGCCCCGCGGATCCTTACCAAGGGCGGAGAAAAGATTGGATCTCCACGGCGCCTTGATCCTTAAGGCTGCCAGGACAGCCTGATATCCGTCCGGGTTTGAAAGAATAGCCGGCAAGCCTGCCGCAATGACTGGAAATCTGTCGGGCCACCGGCGCAGCAACGTGTCGATCTCGGCAACGGCCTTTGACAGATCGCCCACCTCGATCGAGCGATCGATCGATCTCTGAAGCGAATGGATTTCGGTCTTGGATAGCTTTCGAGCCTGGTCGAAGAGTTCAAAAGCCTCGTCTTTCTCGCCTTGTCGATACTCAATCTCGCCTATCAGGCTGTAGAGCCGGGCGTCCGCGACGTTGAAACGAAGCGCGCCCCTCGCCTTTGCTGCCAAGACGTCGAGATCAACACCGTCGCCTGTTTCGCTCAACCGACCGGCAATTTCGCCTATCAAGGCATCTGTGTTCAAGGGATCAAGCGCAAGCGAGACGGCCGGCGTTTCCGACTCAAGAAGCCGACTTAGCCCTATCGACGAAACCGCCAACACCAGAACGGAGGCGACGAACCAAACGCCTGAACGCCGGAGATTTCGCGTGAGCGGGCTGGCCTGCTCCGTCATCGACTTTGCCCTCAATTTTCGGGGTACTCGCGCCATAGTCGTAGTACTGATAGTTCATGTATTTATAGGCGTAATTGTAATCGAATTTGTTGACCGTAAATTTCGACATCGCCGCTCCGATCACGTTCGCACCGGCTGAGCGCAGACGCTTGAGTGCCGTTTTGGCTGACTTGCGTGTGACCTGATTGGTCGAAACGACCATCAATGTGCCTTCGGCAAGCCGGCTGAGGATTGGTGCGTCGGAAAGACCGACGACCGGCGGGGCGTCGATGATGACCAGATCGAAGCGTTTGCCTAGATTGGTCAAGATCAACGCCATCTTCGGCGACGAGAGCAGGTCGGCCGGATTCGGCGGAATCGTTCCGGACGTCAGCACGGTGACATTGGGGTATTTCGTCGGTCTGAAAATGCTCGGCAGATCGTCCTTGCGAACGGTATTTGTCAGCAGGTTGCTCAACCCGATCGCATTGTCGAGGCCGAACAGCCGGTGCAGGTTGGGTTTGCGGAGATCGCCGTCGACAAGCAGAACCCTTGCGCCGAGTGCCGCGAAATCCTGGCCAAGCTTGAACGACGTGGTCGACTTGCCTTCCGACGGTTCCGAACTGGTCACCAGCAGCGATCGCGGCGCGCCCTCCGCACCGGAGAACTGCAGCGATGTTCGCAGCGAACGATAGGCCTCGGAGAGCCCGGATTTTTGATCGGCGATGCTGGCTATGAGTTCGCGGTCACCGACAAGCGGCAGGATGCCGAGCATCGCCAGCCCCAGCTCTTTCTCGATCTGCTCCGGGTTGGTGAAAGTGTTGTTCAGCAACTCGATGATGTAGATGATCGATGCCGCCAGGGCCATGAAAAGCGCGAGAGCGACTGCAAGATTGATGCTCAGACGTGGAGAATAGGGGGCTGTGGGCAGCGAAGCGAAATCGACTATCGCAGCGCTTTGCGTCTTGAGCTCCGAGCTAACGCCGACTTCATTCAGCTTGGCGATAAGGCTGTCATACTGCGACCGGTTGGAGTCGACTTCGCGTTTCAGGATCGTGTATTTGATATTCTTGTCGTTGAAGACGACCTGCTGCCTCTCCATCTCCGCGAGCTTGGACTTGAGGTCGGTTTCCTTGTTCTGCGCTTCCTGATATTTCAGCCGCAACGAATCGGTTATCGCCAGCACGCCGTTGTTGTAGAGTCGCTGCAGTTCCTTGATCTGCGATTGCAATTGCTGCATTTCCGGAAAACCGGGCTTCAGGATGCCCAATTTCTGCTGATACTGGCTGGTCAGATCCGCCAGCTTGTCGCTAAGCTTCTGCAAACCTTCGCTTTCCAGAACCGGACCGAGGCTCGACCCGCGGCCCTTTTCTATCTGATCGACCACCCGCCCCGCATCAAGACGCTCCTGGATTGCAGTGGCCAGGGCGGTGTTCAGGGCTTCGATGTTGGAGCCGATCAGCGATTTGTCATCGCCGGTAACCGTGATGCCGGCATCTTTTGCATAGGTGACCAGTTCCTCTTCGGAGGTCTGCAGCTTTTGCTTCACTTGCAAAACCTGTTCCTGGATGAACTGCCGTGCCAGATCAGAGGTCTCGCTGGTCTGATCGAGACGTTGATCGATAAAACTCTGCGCAACCTGATTGGCAACGTCGCTTGCATATTTCGGCTTTTGATCGACGAAGGTGATCGATAGCAGGCTTGTATTGGTGACCAGATTGACAGTCAGATCTTCCTGGATGCGCTTGATCGCAATTGCCTCGCGCTCTTCGGGCGTTTTCTCCTCAATGGAGGGTGACTTGGACATCCCGAACGCACGGTAGACAATATTGCTCGGGGAAAAGCTCGGCGTCGGAAACAGAAAATCCGGTTTTTCGCTAAGCCCAAGCTGGAACACCACGCGCTGAGCCAATGCCCGGCTCTTCAGCTTCTCCCGAGCGGTCAGGAAGGCCCGGACGTCGCTGTTTTCGGAAACAACCTCAATGTCCTGAAACACTTTCGCCGAAGGCACCAGAACTTCGAGCTGCGTCATCGCCTGATACTTTGGTGTCTGCATCATCGTCACGATGACGCCGGCAACGAGCCCGGCCGCCGCCATCATGACGATCAGCCAGCGATACTGGACGATGTATAAAAGCAGCTTGAGCGGGTTGAACCCCTCATCCTGGCCCGCATAGTCGCGACCATAGGGACCGTAGTTTTGCGGCACGTCGTAATAGGAGTCCGCGGACAGGGCCTGGCCATGTCCGGGTCCGGCAAGTTGGGGCTGCCTGTTACGATCGAGCATGCGCGAGGTGATCCTGGAGTTGTCCGTGTCTACGGAATGACCGCAATGCGGGCAGCGCTGGAGGCGAGGCCCAGCGCATCCTTCAAATTGTTCATCGCGATTTTCGACTTCGAAGCAAAAACGACGACCACGTCGCCGCCATAGATCCGCGGGTTGCGGTTCTTGCCGGCGCGGATTTCCTCGACATTGTAATTTGCGACCAGCTTGTTTTGGCCGACATTGCGATAGACGAAGACCTTGCCGGCATCACCGACCGGATTGAACCCTCCGGCAAGGGCGATCGCGTCGAGCAAGGAAGCGCTGCTGGACACCGGATAAATGCCGGCCTTGTTGACTTCACCATCGACCGTGATGCGCTGGCCAATCGACTCCTTGACGAAAATCGTCACGTCAGGCGACTGCAAGTACTTTTCACCGTAGGCAGTCTCGATTTCCTTCTCGAGCTGACGAACGGTCTTGCCGGCTGCAGTCATGGTTCCAATCAGCGGAAGCGAAATCTGCCCGCCTGCGTCGACCTGAACTGTTCTGTTCAAATTATCGACCTGAAACACACTGACCTCGAGCACATCGTTGGCAGACAGCGGCTGCTCGCTGCCGTTCTGGGTATTCTGCGGCGGCGGAAGATCCTTGACCACCTGCAGCGTACCACCGCCAGAGAGCGCCGATGAAGACGCCATCGGCTGCAGCGCATCGACAGAACTGGTGGAGGACGTCGATGTCGACGAAGTGCTTGCGCAAGCAGATATTGCTAGCGATGCGAGCAAAGCGGGCACGGTGCCCGCATGACTTCTTGCAAGATCGAAAATGCCCATCAAAGAGCCCCGCTCTTGAACAACCGGCCCAATCCGCCAAACCGCCCCGCACTGCTGCCGCCCGATTTCCTCGCGCTTTGCTTTCCGATGGGCACGAGCGGCCGATTTTGCAATATCGCGTCCGGGCGTTTCACTGCCATGTTGTAAGCCTCATCTTCCCCACACCGGTTCGCGATGGCGACAACCGCCTGCGAAAGCCCTGGCCGCCGCCGGCTGGCGCCGTGCGTGTCGGAGGCGATAATATCCACCCTGCCCTCATCCAGCAGCTTCTCCGAGTAGTAGAGCGCCGTACGTCCAAAGGCCCCCGTCACAGAATCAGCCGTGAGCTGAATAAGGCAGCCTAGCGTATTCAACCTCTCGATGACGTCGTAATTCGCCTTGATCCAGGTCAACCGCTCTGGATGAGTGAGGATCGGCACGAAGCCGGCGCCTATGAGACGCGCGGCGAAGTCTTCGAGCCGCGGAGGCAGAATGTGATGTGGCGGTTCGAACAGGAAATAGCGGGATCCGTTCAGAGTCGGCACCGTACCAAGCCTCAATCGATCGGGAAGATCAGGCGCGAGATGAACATCAGCGCCAACGTATAGGGTAAGCGGTATGGCAGCACGATGAAGCTCCAGTTCCAACGCCTGAACAGCCTCGGCAATGTTTGGCGTGGCGTTCTCATAAACCCCAGGCATTACATGCGGCGTACATGCCATATGCGTTGTACCGTCGGCGACTGCCAGCCGTGCCATCTCCAGCGACATGGCCAAGTCAGGAGAACCGTCATCGAGACCGGGCAGGATATGTGAATGCAGGTCGATCATTGGCGTTTCTGGTTGAGAGGAGGCAAAGCTTCGCCTCGACAAAAATAGAAACGTGTCACCCGCATGAAGGCGAATGACGCATTTGGCAAATTTACGCAAAACAACGGGGGTCGTATCCCGCCTATTGGCTGACCGCGTCGTCGTCATCCTGCAGGCCGATAATAAGGGCGACGGCACCACCGACGGCGGCGCCGCCCAAGAGAACCGGCAGCATGCCAGGTTCTGAGCTGGCGGGAACGATCGTCGCAGATGGTGTCTCAAGCGAAACGCACATGCCGCCTTCGATAGGGTCGACCTTGACGGTGGCATTGGCTGGAATATCGAGCGCGCAATTGGCTCCGATAGCCAGCGAAGCAGACGCCTGCGCCCCGGTCATGATGCGCGCGCCCGCATACACCGGCGCCTCGGCATCCACCCCTGCATAGCCGCCGGCCTGGGACATCTGGACATCACCCCGGACCTGCGTAAGACGACCCATCGCGTCTTCGGACGCCGGCACGGGCGCAAGACAGGAACAGGTTGGCTGAGCTACAGCCTCGGGCGCGGCGAACAGGACGCCCCCTGCGACGAATGCAACAAAAGCAAAAGCAGCCCCGAACCGATCGCAACTCATCATTTTACCCCACCAAAACCTGTAACTCGCCCTGTTGGTACGAATTACAGCCCGCCCCGCCTCAAGCAATAGAACAATATGGTTAACAAACCCAATAAACCAGCCGGCCCGCCAACCTATCCAGACCCTTCTCTACAGCGGCCGACGCCGCCATACTTCGTCAGCGGCTGACGCCGTTGTCGTCGTCCTGCGTCGCCGCGAGGACGCCAGACGTCAGAAGCGCCCCGGCGAAAATCGCCTCCGGCGGACCGAACCCAGCGCCGCCGCCGGAGGGCTGAATAGCAGCCGTCTGCTCCGAGCCGACAAGCTTGAGGCAAATGTTGTCGCCAAGGCGGGAAACGTCGAGGCTCGAATTGGCCGAAACCTCCAGATTGCAGCCGCCGACCAGAACGGAGGCCGCGCCCTTGGCGCCAACCACCACACGGCTGCCGAAATCGAGCGCGCTTCCAACCTTGGCAGCGCCATAGCCCGCCGTCTGCGACACCATCACATCACCGATGGCGGAACGGATGGATGCGATCGGGTTTGCCGAACCTTGATAGGGTGTCGCGCAGCTGCACGAAGCATCCTGGGCAAACGATGAAGCTGGACCAAACCCGATTGACACGACAAATACGGCAAGCGCAGTTTTGACCACAAGGTTCATCAGTCTTCGATCCCTTCTTGCTGCACCACTTCAGACGCACCCAGTCAAAGGCAGTGCATCAGCGCGTACCAGTTTTTGGCCACAATTCCAACCTGTTTCGCGCGCGCGAGGCGATTTAAGCTGATGCGTGTCTGTCCGAGCACAGTACTTTAGCCAAATCGCATTAATAGTTTTCGACTAACTTTCACAGGTTTCTTATTATCGGGCAAAAATTTGAGGTCTCCCTTTCCGCGGTGACTGGCTCGATAAGATTTGACCAAGCTGAGCGCGCCAAACCTTCCGACACCCAAGCTAATATATTGAATTATAGATACATTTTCGGTGTAGATATTCCTGCTGACAGCATGTAATTCGAGATCGGCTCGATACCAATCGCGGCCAACGGGGTAGACGGCCGGCTCGGCTACCCATTCCTCATCTCTCGGCCATAGAGATCTGGCTCCATGCCCCCACCTCGATCCAATTCACCAAGTCGACGTGCCTCAGACTTGGAGCCTTTACCGCCTATTTTGGCCGTACCACGTTCCCTTGCCGGTTCCATGTTGGGCCAGATGGTTCGCTTCGACCAGAATGGCCAAGTGTTTTTTGACGGTGTTTCGGTTTGCACCTGTCAAGTTGACGATCTCGCTGATGGTTATGCGCCCACGCTCATTGATGGCCTCAACGATTTGCAGCGAGAGTTCGGGCAACGTGCCGAGCACAAGGCGTTCCCGCTCGATTTTTTTCTCCAACCTCCGCTTTTGCTGCTGCAGAGCGCGCAGGAAATACACAGCCCATGGCTGCCAATTGGGGTTCGGGCTGCGGATCGTCTTCTGGGTCTGGCGTAGCGCCAGATAGTAGCCTTCCTTGCTGTTCTCAATCACGCTTTCGAGGGAAGAGTAAGGCACATACGCATATCCGCTGCGCATCAGCAGGAGCGTCGTCAGAACGCGCGACAGCCGTCCATTCCCGTCCTGGAATGGGTGTATCTCCAGAAACACCACCGTGAAGATTGCGACGACGAGCAGAGGGTGCAGGCTTTGCTCGTTGAGTGTGTTGCGAGTCCACTCGATAAGCTCCTTCATCCGCTTTGGTGTATCGAAGGGCGTCGCCGTTTCGAAAATGACGCCAATCTCTTTCCCGTCGGCATCGAACGCACTGACATTATTGGCGAGTGTCTTATATGCACCGCGATGGCGTTCATCCTTGTTGCTGAACGCCAGCAGGTCACGGTGTAGTTGTGTCAGGTGGTTTTCGGTCAGATCAATCGCATCGAAATGCGCGAAGATCATTTCCATGACCTGCGCATATCCGGCGACTTCCTGCTCGTCTCGGGACTCAAAGAATTTGATGTCGAGGTTGGCGAGCAGCCGCTCCACTTCGCCGTCAGTAAGCCTGCTTCCTTCGATACGGGTAGAAGAGCCGATGCTCTCGATGGTCGCAACGCGGCGCAGAGCCGATAGGCGCTCCGGAGCGAGCGCGCCCAGCGCTCGCCAAGCCCCTTTGAATTCGTCGATCTCCGAGACCAGGGCAAGGATCTCGGTGGTAATTTGCAGAGAGTCTATCTTCAGGGTCATACCCACAAATATACCCAAAAATACCCGAAAATTCAAGAACCGATATACCCAATAAAGGACCCATAAATACCCAAATGCGGGCAGCCGGCCAGATTGAGAACAAGACCCACTCACTTCGCCGCAGAGCTTCCGGTCTGCACTGGCAACCTGCTCAGCAAGGTTTGTACGTTGCGCCGGCCTGAACCGGCTGGCCACAGAGAATTCCGCCCTGCGTAAGTATGGTGGCCAAATCTTCCCCCTCGGCCGTCAGGCACTGCACAACAAGGGTATCGCCAACCCTGGAAGCGATCTTGCCGTCGCAAGGTGTTCCGGCACCGACAGGTTTGCAGGCCAGGACGAGCCCCTGGTAATCTCGGCGCGCCGCTTCCGTCACCAGGAGACGCATAGCCTGAGGCCTGGAAAACGCCGCCCCGCACAGCAGGATCTTGCGACCGCCGACGCGCAGATCATCGACCGATGGAATGGCGAGCTTGCCGTCAAACGGCTTGAGCGCGGCTACCGGCTTCGCGGGGGACGGGCCGCCCCTCTGCATCACGATGATGCCCAGAAAGCCAACACCAAACAAAACAGCCACGACGGCAAGCAACGCTATGCTCCTGACTGACAAAACCATCCTCCATCCGACCCGGTGCGGCCGGTCCGCTCATTTCGTCGCAAGGGCGCTCAGTCTTTCTATCTGCCGCATGTACTTCTCGATGACGATCGTTTCCGAAAACTGCCGCTCGACCTTGTTTCTGCTCTGGGCCCCCATCCTGTCCCTGGACGAGCCGTCCAGCAGCGCAAACTCGACCATCTTGCTCGCAAGGTCATCAGGGTCCCTCACCTTGCATAGGAAGCCATTGACGGCGTGGTCCACCACTTCCCTGCATCCTGGCACGTCGGTTGCGATCAGCGGCTTGCCCATCGCAGCCGCCTCGAGCAGCGAGCGCGGCGTTCCCTCCCTGTAGGAGGGCAGCACGACACAATCGGCGGCACGCATGAAAGGCCGCACATCCTCGGTGGAGCCGAGATATTCGACCAATCCCTCGCCAACCCATTTTTCCACGTGCTCGCGGCTGACCGCGGTCCGGTTTTCGACATCAAGAAAGCCGAGTAGCTGGAAACGCACTCCGGGCACCTCACGGCAAACCCGACGGGCCGCCGTGATGAACTCGCCGACACCCTTGTCCCAGAGAAGCCGGGCCACGAGAAGAAAGACGATGGCGCCAGACCCGGTGCGCGCTTCGGACAACGGGGCAAAACGCACGAGGTCGATGCCGGAGCCAGGCAAAAGCGCGGTTCGATCCTTGCGAACCAGACGTTCGTCGACGAACAGCATCCGGTCATCGTCATTCTGGAAGAAAACCATTTTGGAACGGGCCAATGCCACCCGGTACAAGGCCTTGGCAATCCTGAGCAGCAGACCACCGCGGACGAACGCCGTCCCCAATCCCGAAATGTTGTTGATGACGGGAATGCCGTTCAGATTGGCCGCGATGGAGCCGAACACATTGGGCTTGATCGTGAAGCCGACAAACGCCAGCGGTCTCTCGCGCCGCAAGAGACGCCAGTAGCGCCACAGAAGGACCAAATCCCGCAACGGTGACGTGCCGGAATTGTCCATGTCGAGTTCGACATAGCGGCAGCCCATGGCCCCAATCAGCGGAGAATACTCGTCTCTCGGCGCGACGACGACCACGTCATAGCCACGGCTCCGCAGCGCCTCGATCAGTCCCTTGCGGAAATTGACGACATTCCAGGATGTGTTTATCGAGACGACTATCTTGTTGCGAGCAACGGCCGTCATCTCTGCCCACCCGGATATGACGACGGCGCTCTCAACAGCATATCCGCAAACCGATCCGGCGATCTTTCCGACAAGGTCTTTCCGTACAAGGCCGACCGATCACCGACTTGAATGACCTTCAGCAGTGCTTCCGCAATTTCCGACGCGCCAAAGCCGGCTGAAATCTCCAGGCCCGACATCATGTCCAGATCTCCCGCACAGGGGGTGGTGACGATGCCGGGAATCCGGCAAGCCATCATTTCCAGAAGGACGTTGGGAAATCCCTCCGTCGCCGACGTGAGCATGCCGGCACGCGCTGCGCGAAACAGCGGAAACGGGTTGTCTCTCTGGCCGAGCAGATTTAGTCGCGAGGCCAGATCAAGCTTGCCGGCGCGGGCTCTCAACTCCGCTTCCATGGGGCCAGAGCCAACTATGGTCAGCCCATAATCCTCGCCGGTCCTTCGTCTGACTTCGGCCAGCACATCAACCGCGATCGTCGGACGCTTCACATCAATCAGCCGGCCGCACCAGACTATCTGTGGACGGCGGGAAAGTATCTCGGCGTCGTGCCCGGACAATGCCTCCATGGACATTTTGACGATGAGATCGTCGTCGACCGGGTTGGGCAAAGTACACAACTTGGCGATTGCTCGCCGGGGCAATACGTCACGCAAGCGTTCATTCATATAGCTCGTTTGCGCGACTATCATGTCTTGGCTGCCATAGGCAGCGTAGAGCGCCTTGTAAGCGAGCGCGCGAGGACCCTTGAAACGATCCAGAAGTACCGTGGACTCGCGGGCGACCAGCCTATGGCTGCGGAGAAGTCCAATGCTTCGAGCGGCAGCCAGAAACGAGTTTACCCGTGCGTGGCTCGAGAACACCAAATCGTACCGACGCCGGAGCAGCCGCGGGGCGAGCAAAAACTCGCTCATGGCCTTGCCGCCGCCAAAGCCGTAGCTGCACCGAATTCCGTCCTGGTGTGATCCAGCGGCCTCGCCCGCCGCCTGGCTACCCAAGAAGCCGATTTCGACGTCCCAGTCGGGTCGCCTCGCGAGTGCGCGCGCAACAAGTTTCAGAATGGTTTCGGCACCGCCTCTTCTGTCGAGCGGAATGGCGATCAGCGCGAGCTTCCTTTTCATGAGCCGCGGGAACTCACTGTTTTCGCCGAAAGACATAGGCGTAGGTTTCAGCGGCATCCTTGCGGAGAAACAGGGCCGAAACGCCTAACCAGATGCGCCAGGCAAGAAAGGCCGGCACGAAAAAATAGAAGTAGGAGCTTTTCCAGAACAGACGGCGCTCGACAAGTTCCAGGTCGTTCCGTTTTGCGATTGTCTCGACGTCACTGGGCAAGCACTTGTCGTAGAAGGCCGGAAACCCGTCATGACCCATGCCCTTTTCAGGATAGATCGCAAAAAGCAGCCGTCGCTTCATCCCCTCCGGCAGGACCCGATTCAATCTGGCAAAAACGGCGTTGCGCGAGGGCGAGAAAATGGCAACCATGCCTCCCGGCTTCACGCAACTGGCAATGCCGCGCAGGGCACCCTCGCCATCACGGACGTGCTCGAGCGTTGCCTGGCAAATGACGACGTCAGCATCGCCCCTCCCCCTAAACGAGGTAAGGTCCGCTTCAATCTCCTCGTCGTATATTCCGCGTGGCGCTTTCGACAACTCTTCCGCGTCGAGGTCGAGCCCAACGACAAAAAGCCCCAGGCGCCGCTTCTCCGAAAGACTGACGAACGGCCTGGCATGGCACCCCCGCCAAGATCGTAAACCCGTGCGTTTGAGGTAAGTAAGGGAGGTGCTATCTCCGTCGCAAAGGTACGGTTGCCGTCGATGCGAAGGCGCCGCGGCAGAGCACTGTCCAGGAGCTCGGAAATGGCCACATTCGCGCGAACAAACTTTCGCAATATCGACACTGCTTCACCACCGGTTTCGTCTGGCGATCTGCGCCCACTCGGATTTGACATCCGCGCTATATCCTGTGGAAGACGTAGAGCCGCGTATGATGCGAAAATGGGCCGAGCAACCGGTCCGCGGCAGCACGCAAACCTCTCAGGATTCCATTCTTGCTATCGTACCAGGCCTGCATCGGCTTGGAGAAAAATGTCTCGTCCTTCAGCCCCTTGAAGCCTCCCCTTGGCTGTGATCCCAGAAGCTTGAAGCCGTGCTGTTCGAAACTGGAAACAATCGAAGACGGCTCAAGAACGAACTGGTAAAATCCGGCCTGTTCACCTGAAAACCTGGGATAGAGACCCATTCTGATCTTCAGCCGTCGGAGAGGAGAAATGCTCGGCACTGTCACGAAGGCAACTCCTCCTGACCGGATGATGCGCCTCATCTCCAATGCGATCTCATCGTAACCGTCGAAGAAGTGCTCGATCACCCCCAGAGACCACACCCCATCGAAGAATTCGTCCGCGAAGCCCGTTGCTCGAACATCCCCCACGGTCACTTGCAAATGGGGCGCGGCACGGTTCACCATCCCCACGGTCTTCTGCGCGAAGTCGATCCCGTAGGCGGAAAAGCCTGCCTGGTGGAGGCCATGGACCGTATTGGCCAAGCCACATCCAGCGTCCAGGATCTTGGCCGATCCGGTCAGGTATCGCCTGGTGGTTTCAACGACAAAGCGATCCGGCCTCAAGACAATCCCTTCGGCCCAGTGAGAATCCCAATAGTCGTCATCAGCCACCGTGCCGACATGGACGATGCGCCTGTTTTCCTCGTCGTAGAGTGCTTTCTTCTCATTCATTTCTGGCATCCGGCCCGACCACCAAAACAGTGCGCTGTTTCGCATCAGGCCCTTGGTCTGCAATCACATTCCTCAATGCGAAAAAGGAACAGGCAGCGGCAACGACATATCCGAACAAAAACGCCATTTCACTGCCAAGCGGCACCCGCCACCAAAGGCCCAATGCCGCCAGACAACAGCAAGCCGACGCCCCTATCGCGTAGGAATAGGTCAACGTCATCGCTTTGCTCGACCGAAGCGCAAACGGATCGATGATCACTTTTTTCGTCCTGTTGACCAGAACAGCACAAGAAACGATCCCGAACACCACAGGGTCAAAAGACTTCCCCAGCCATCCGGAGGCATGGCCCGAGAAAAACAGGCCAACTATTCCGGCCGCGGCCGCGGTCGCAAAAATGAGTGCGATGGCCGCTCCCTCGAACAGTCCGCGCCGGAACTCCCTGACGTTTCCATTTGCGGCACTGAGAAACGCCCTTGGCACGAATACGAAGCTGGCCGCATTCATGAAGAAGCCGATGGACCGTTGTGAAAGATCGACACAGAACGAGAAGACGCCGAGATGGGTCTCGGAGCCAAGCAACAAAACAATGTATCGAATGCCGACAAACATGCCGCTCTCGGCCAGATTGCTCAACACAAATCCCCAGCCAGTGACCAGAGACCCGGCAAGATAGGAAAAGCCAGGCCGTCTCAGATTCCTAGGTCCCAGCAAGGCAAATGAAATCAGCGCTCCGACGAAATAGCTGAGCGAAAAGGCTGCAAGAGCCGAGCCTACTTTCGCATCTCCGACAAGCAGGACTATGGCTCCTGCCTGGTATGCGACGGCCTGGCCAATCGCCGACCAACCGTACGCCCACAAACGCAGTTGTGACCTCAAAATCTCTTGAAGTGCGGTGTGCAAGCCGAAAGAAACGAGGATGGTCGCGGCAACGGCATTGCCAAATCCCAGCCACGTCAGTGCCAGTCCAGCCAGGACGACAACCAACGCCACAACTGCCAGCACGGTCAAGATGGACGATACGTACTCTCTACCCATTCCCGCGGCATGCATTTTTGCGGAAACCGGCATTATCGAATAGGTCGCGACTCCAAAAACAAGTGTCGAAATAAATGAAACTGTTGCAATCGTCGTGCTGAAAATACCGTACTGTCCAGTCTCCAGATGGCTGCCGATGTACAGCAACGTCGCTATGTTCAGAAGACCAGGAACAATTCGTATTACGATGGCTTCCACCAACTTCCACAGGCTGGCTTCTTTCATGAAGTCACCCGCACGAATGACCTCTTGAGCAAGAACGGGAAACTCAAGGCACCAAAGCTCAAACAGGCAAGAACCGCCTTGCCCAGGAACCGAACCGACCGATATCGTCCTAGCCAGAACGCCTTGATGTAGTTCAAGTTCAGCAACAACATCGGGTATGCATTTTGCCGCTGAAGAAGCCGAATCCTTGCCGTCATCCCCTCCGGCAAATATCGTTTTCGTCCAATCTCGACATTGACACAGATAACGTCGTATTCGATCGCCAATCTGGACCAGAGAAGAGATGTTGGAACACGGCGGAACCGCCCCGCTGGGGGCACGGCAACCCGTTTAAGCAAAGGAGTTTTGATGACCTCCTTCTTGTCGCCGACCACCCGTTCGTCGGCCCGCATCTTTATCAGGTTTGTCCGTTCCGATGGAAATGGCTCTGCTGCCGTCTCTGGGTGGCCAAGAGCCATCGAGAACACAAAACCCGCAATCTTCTCATCGACACTTCTCTGCGAGAGGTGCTCACAGACTTCCGGCAAGCGATCGGTGAAGAGATCGTCGTCATCATCGAAGACCATGCAATAGTCGCCAGTGGCGGAAGCAATCGCCGAAAACATCGCGCGGCCTCTGCCGTCATTCGGGCCGGTGGTGACCACCAAACTGGCATCGCGAGATGCGATTTCCGCAAGCGCTTCGTTCGTTCCATCGGTCGAACCGTCGACATGGACGCATATCTGCAATGGGCTGTCCGTACGCAACAGTTGCTGAACCAGCGCCGCAACGCGATCCCGCCGATTGAACGTGGGGATGCAAACGCTCAATAGTGCCTGGGACTGCAATGGGTTGCAGACTGCCTGTTTGCGAGCCGTATCGATTCCATCTCCTCCTAGTTGCGCGGTCATCGGGCGCAGCTATGCGCGGACCAGCCGCGAACCGCCAAGAACAGGCCTATCCCCGTCCAAAGTACGACTGGTACCACTCCACAAACCGCCCGACACCCTCGGTCACCGTCGTCGTCGGACGGTAGCCCACCGCCTGCTCCAGCGCCGATGTGTCGGCAAAGGTATCGGGCACGTCGCCGGGCTGCAGCGGCAGCAGTTCGACGATGGCTTTCCGGCCAAGCGCGTTTTCCAGCGCCTCGACATAGGCGGTCAGCTTCACCGGGCTGTTGTTGCCGATGTTGAAGATGCGCCAGGGGGCACTGCTCGTGGCCGAATCCGGACGGCTGGAGTCCCAGGCGGCATTGCCTGTGGCCGGGCTGTCGCTGGCTCGGACGACGCCTTCGGCGATATCCTCGACATAGGTGAAGTCGCGCGTGTGGTTGCCGTTGTTGAACAGCTTGATCGGCTCGCCGGCAAGGATGTTCCTGGTGAACAGGAAAAGCGCCATGTCCGGGCGCCCCCAAGGGCCATACACGGTGAAGAAGCGAAGCCCGGTTGTCGGCAGCCCGAACAAATGGCTGTAGCTGTGCGCCATCAGCTCGTTGGCGCGCTTGGTCGCGGCGTAGAACTGCAGCGGGTGGTCGGCCGGCCGGTGCTCGGAAAACGGCATGTCGGTGTTGGCGCCATAGACGCTCGACGTGCTGGCATAGGTCAGGTGCGCAACGGAGTTGTTGCGGCAGGCCTCCAGCATGTTGGTGTAGGCGATGATGTTGCTTTCGACATAGGCGTGCGGGTTTTCCAGGCTGTAGCGAACCCCGGCCTGGGCGGCGAGATGGATCACCCGGTCGAATGCGTGGTCGGCAAAGCAGGCATCGACCACGCTTCTGTCGGCGAGATTGCCGCGGATGAACTGATAGCCCGCATTGGTCTTGCGGCTCGCCTCGTCCAGCAGCCGCAGCCTCGCCTCCTTGATCTGCGGATCGTAGTAGTCGTTGACGTTGTCGATGCCGACGACCTCGTCGCCGCGCTCCAGCAGCCGCTTGGCTACGTGATACCCTATGAAGCCGGCGGCGCCGGTGACCAGAACCCTCATCAGAAACGCCCATCCGTAACATGCCTGGGGAACAGACCCTTGATGTCGTAGATGACGCTCGGGGTCTTGCAAAGCGCCTGTAGGCCATCGACGCCCAGCGCACGGAACTGCCTGTGGCCGACGGCCACGATGACGCCGTCATAGCGCTCGTCGGGAATGTCCTTCATGCTCGTTATGCCGAAGGCGCGCGCGCATTCCTGCGCATCGACCCAGGGATCCCAGATGTCGATGCCGGCATTGTATTCCTTCAGCTGGGCGACGATATCGGCGACCTTGGAATTCCTCAGGTCCGGACAATTTTCCTTGAAAGCCGCGCCCATCACCAGAATCCGGCTGCCAACGACAGGTATTCCCTTGCGCATCATCAGGCGGGCCGTCTGATCCGCCGCGTGCTGACCCATGCCGTCATTGATACGGCGGCCGGCAAGAATCACCTCCGGATGATAGCCGAGTTCCTGGGCCTTGTGGGTGAGATAGTAGGGATCGACGCCGATGCAGTGGCCGCCGACGAGACCAGGCGTGAAGCGCAGGAAATTCCATTTGGTGCCGGCGGCTTCCAGCACTTCGGACGTGTCGATGCCGAGCTTGCCGAAGATAAGCGACAGCTCGTTCATCAGCGCGATGTTGAGGTCGCGCTGAGTGTTCTCGATGACCTTGGCCGCTTCGGCGACCGCAATGCTCGAGGTACGGTGTGTGCCTGCCGGCACGATCGAGGCATAGAGCGCATCGATACCTTCGGCCGCTTCCGGCGTCGAGCCGCTGGTGACCTTGACGATCGTTTGCAACCGATGCTCGCGGTCGCCCGGATTGATGCGCTCGGGACTGTAGCCGAGGAAGAACCCCTCATTGTAGCGCAGGCCCGAATGTTTCTCGATCAGCGGAGCGCACACCTCTTCCGTGCAGCCGGGGTAGACCGTCGATTCGAAGATCACCACCGCGCCTGGCGATATGACCTCACCGACCAAAGTCGATGCCATGATCAGCGGTTTCAGATCCGGACGATTGGCCCTGTCGATCGGCGTCGGAACCGTGACGATGAAAATCCCGCAATCGCGCAGATCGGCCTTGTCGGTGGTGAATGTCAGCCGCGACGCAGCACTGATCTCATCGCTGCTGGCTTCCAGCGTATGGTCGTCGCCACGCCTCAGCGCGTCCACCCTCGACTGGTCGATGTCGAAACCGACGACATCCCTGCCGGCACCGAAGGCGACCGCCAGCGGCAGGCCGACATAGCCAAGCCCGATGATCGCTATTTTCCTGGAGGCGAGATCCATCTGCTTCCTGCGCTTGCTATTCCAGAGCCATGCTTCGCATTGGTTATCGCGCACCAAAGCCGGTAAGCATCGTTTTCATTGTCTTGAGGGTTATCAAAACGTCCAGCCAAGGCGAAAAGTTCTTTATGTAATAGAAATCATAGTGCAATTTTTCCATAACGTCATCGACGGCAGCCACATGCCCCTGATTTACTTGTGCCCACCCACTTATGCCTGGCCTGACGATATGCCTGTAGCGATAGAATGGCAGCTCAGCCTCGTACCACTGTGACAGCACGACAGCTTCCGGTCGCGGTCCGATCCAACTCATTTCGCCACGCAGGATGTTGATGACCTGCGGCAGTTCGTCGATCCTGGATTTTCGCAGGAAACGCCCGACTCGGGTGATGCGATCATCATCGCGCCTGGTGATCGCCCTCTCCTTGTCGCTGCCGGCGTCAGAGTGCTGGCGCATCGAGCGAAACTTGTAGACCGTGCAGATCTTGCCCCGGTAGCCCATGCGCTGCTGGCGAAACAGCGCGGGACCATCGGAATCCAGCCGGATCAGCAGCGCTATTAACGCCAGAACCGGGGAAAGAACGATAATCAAGACAAGTGCCGAGACCCAGTCGGCTGCCTGCTTGATCTTGAGATAGGCTTGGTTCGGATTGAGTGAACCAAGCGTGTTTTCCGACAGGTGCTCGATCTCGACCCGCCCGGTCAGCGACTCGCTGACCTGCTTGACGTGGTATACGGGCGTTCCCGAAAGGGCCCGATCCGCGATGTATCGTTCCCATTCCGCGCCAAGATCGGCACGCAGATCAACGACCACGCCGCTGGCTCTTTCGATTATCGTACTGGTCGACTTGATCCAAAACCAATGCACACCCGGTAACGTCTTGAGGCGCTCGACATCTCCGCCGGGAATCACGACGAGCCGGTACGGATCGAGACGCCGCGTCAACAGGCTCAGGCCGAAATACCAGAGCGTGGACTGCGTGAAACTGGCGGCGGCTTGAAACCGGCTGTACTCGAACCGAAAAAAGAAGATGGTCAGGAAAACAGCCCCATAGGACAGGGCAAATGTCGGCAAGATGTAACTTGCCGCGGCCACGCCCGGGAAATTTCCGATGCGGCGATAGGACAAGAAGCCCACAAGGTGCGCGATGACCGCAGCGGCCACCGTGACCTGAAGATTGGCCGAATAGATAAATTCAGGATTGAAGACAATCCGGATGATCGCCGGCGCAAAAATCGCGAATGTCAGTCCGCCAAGCAGTTGAAACCGAATCCTGAACAGGAAATGCCGGCTTCCGACAATAGTCGACGCTGCGACATTCAACGTCTTCCCCCCTTCCCCGAAGCTGCCGTGTCGGCGACAGACCAGCGCGATAGTGCATCTGACCTAATCGCTCACAACAACGAATCGGACGTCTCGCCCCCCGGCGATTCGATACAGTCGAAGACCAAGAGCTACGACAGCGCGGCTGCGCCAGCAAGCATCTATTTCTTAGGTCAACAGTTCGGGAATTGAAAAGCCTAGGCTAATAAAGCGGCTTGATGATCATTACTGAAGATGTCGCAGCGTCTAGGGCGATATAACCGACAATCTATCGAGGTTGGCGGACACCAGACCGGAAATCGGCCAGTCACGCCGCTCCGGCCAGTGGCTTGATTGCCCCTGGCCGTTTCTTCGATCGCGCGCTTCAGCCGCGCTTCAGCAGCGTCCAGACGGCCGGCACCAGGCTTGCCGCGAGAGCCACCTTGATCAGGTCGCCGACGATGAAGGGCACGACGCCGAACTGCCACGACTTTTCCGGGCCGATCAGCAGAGCCAGCCAGGCAAAGCCCATCGCCATCATGACGACTTCGCCAACCAGCATGGCGTTGAAAAGCTTGATCGGATGGCGGTCCCAGCCGCGATCCGCGGCCCAGCCTACAATGGCCGCCATGACCACGAAGCCGGCGAGATAGCCGCCGGTCGAGCCGAGCATGTAAGCAATGCCGAGACCCTTTTCAGGCGTGCTCTGGAAGACGGGGAAGCCCATGGCGCCCTCCGCCATGTAGAGCAGCAGGGTGGCGACGCCGAGACGCATGCCGAAAGCGGCGGCGATCAGCAGCACGGCCAGCGTCTGCATCGAAATGTCGACCGGCCCGAGCATAACCTTGGTCTTGGCCGACAGGGTCAGCACAAGCGTTCCGGCGATGGCCAGGAAAAGCTGCGTTGCCAGCCGCGCCGCGCCATTTTGCGGCAGAGCCAGAGAAACAAGCGGACGCATCGTAGTTGCAATTGCCATGGTATTTCCCCAATCCGATTGCCGCACACCGATGTTCGCGGCCTCACATCCTCCTATATTGGCTTGCGTGTTATGCGGCAATCGGTTTTGCCGTTTCCCGAAACAAGGCACCGATGCATGGCACTGAAATTCGATACCGGCTTCGACCCCTTCTATGGCCAGGGGGTGAACGTCGCGCCCGATGTCCAGCGCATCACGGCCCGCAATCCAAGCCCTTTCACCTTTCACGGCACCAACAGCTACATAATTGGCCGCGATACGCTGGCGGTGATCGATCCGGGGCCGGATGACGAGGCGCATCTGCGGACCCTGCTCGGCGTGATCGCAGACCGGCCGGTCAGCCATATCTTCGTCAGCCACACGCATCGCGACCACTCCCCGCTGGCGGCCCGGCTGAAAGAGCGCACCGGCGCCCTCGTGCTGGCAGAGGGGCCGCACCGGCCGGCAAGAGCCCTGCATATCGGCGAGACCAATGCGCTCGATGCCAGTGCCGACACGGGTTTCGTCCCTGATGTCGCCCTGCCCGACGGCGAGGTGGTCGACGGCGACGGCTGGTCGATCAGGACGGTTCTGACCCCGGGCCACACCGCCAATCATGCGGCGTTCGCGCTGGAAAGAATTGGCGCGCTGGAGGGAACCGGTATCCTGTTTTCGGCCGATCATGTCATGGCCTGGGCAACCTCCATCGTCGCCCCGCCGGATGGAGCGATGGCCGACTATATGGCCTCGCTGGACCGGCTGATCGAACGCGGGGACCGCTTGCTGTTGCCGGGACATGGCGGGCCGGTGACAACACCGCGCGCTTTCATGCGCGGGTTGAAGACGCATCGAAAGATGCGCGAGCGCGCCATCCTGGAGCGGGTCAAAGAGGGCGACCGGACGATCGTGGACATGGTCAAGGCGATCTACAGGGACACCGACCCGCGGCTGCATGGTGCCGCCGGATTGTCGGTGCTTGCCCATCTCGAGGACCTGACGGCGCGCGGCCTGGTTGTGACCGATGCCGCACCGGCCATCGACGGCATTTTCACGCCGGCTGGCTAAGCTATCGGCGCCATTCGCTCTAGAACCGGCTGGAGCGCTCTGCTGGCTGAGGCGACTTCAAGCCCTGGCAAGAGCATTCGGGATCCGTTGGAAGACGTGCCGCGGTCTCCAGCGCAACCCGCGAGGCTGTCATGGAGAGGCTCGGCAGCACGTGCTCCTGCAGCAATTTCTGGCGCTCGCGGTCCATATAGTCGTTGAAACCGGCCGTGACGAACGCCAGGGGCACGAAACAGGCGCCGATCTCGCGCGATAAGGTGGCCTCAGGGGCGATCGAGTGGTTGAGCACGTCCGCTCCCATGTTTCGATATGCCAGAGCTTCGGCGGGAGTTGTCAGTCGCGGCCCGTAGCAGTGGGCAGCCACCAACTGCTGCTCGATGCCATGGACGCGGCATTCGGCTGGCCAATGGCGCCGGGCGGTCTCGGCCAACAATGCCGCACATCTTGGACATACGATCTGCTTGCCCGAGCAGTCGAAGCTCTGGCGGCCGGGAAGTAGTGAAAACGGGGTCTGCGTCAGTTCCAGGATATCGGCGTTCACCACCATGTCGCCGGGCTTGATAGCCTTGTTGACGGCGCCAATGGTCGAGCAGGAGAGAATCTGCCTTACACCCGCACTCATCAACACCCAGAACGCGCGGCGATGACAGGAATGGTCGATATGGTCTCGGGGATTGCCGTGCGAATACATGCACAGGGCACGTTTCGTTTTGCCCTCGACGGTAATAGATGCATCGAATTCGAGCAGCTTCCAATTGTCGCTGGGACCGAAAGGCGTTTGGAAACTCATGTCTCGCTGCAAGGTGCGGACGCCATCAACTTCGACATCTTCCGGAAAGGCGAGACCCCAATTCGCCGATCCGGTGATGATCGCCAACCCCACTTGGGGTATGTCCGTTGAATGATCGGCCAGATCGTCGGCTGCATGATGATTGTTGGGCATGTTTTCAGTCTCGCTCAGGATTTTTGGCGAAGGGTCACGACCAGGACAACGACCACGACGATGACGGTCCACAAGGTCGAAATCGCCGCGATGGTCGGGTCGATCTGATCGCGCAGCGACAGGAACATGAGCTTCGGCAGCGTGCTGTTTTGACCACTCGCGACGAAGATCGAAATGACGGATTCGTCTAGCGAGGTCAGGAAGGCCATCAGTGTGGCCGACAACAGACTGATCTGAAGTTGGGGGATAATTATTCCGCCAATGGCTCTCGCCCAGTTTGCGCCCAGGCTGCGCGCCGCCTGAACCTGGTTCCAGTCAAAGCGGGCCAAGGCGGGCAACAACACAATGCACGCGACCGGAATGGCTAGTACCACATGTCCGACCAGGACACCGAACAGCGTTCCGACAAGACGTTGCGCCGCCAGAACAAAGAAGAGACCGATCGCGAGCAGGATCCCCGGCACAATGGACGGGGTGAGCAGAACGCCCTGAATGGTTACGGCGGCCTTTCCGCCGAGCCGGTTGATCGAGATGCCGGCCAGAAGCCCCAGCGGCACTGTGATCATCGCTGTCAATGTGCCGAGGATCAGGCTCGTCCTGAGTGCGGCCATCCATGTCGCCGAACCGAAGAAAGTCTCGTACCAGCGCAACGAGTATGCGCGCGGCGGGAACTCGAGAAGATTGGACGCCGAAAAGGAGAGCGGGACGACGACGAGCGTCGGCAGCATCAGGAACGCCATAACGAGCGCACAAAAGCTCCACAGGAGGATGCGGGCCAGCCTGCTGTCTGGATAGGCTTCAAGCATGGGCTGTGCCGATGCTGCGTCCGGCAATGAGCCGCCGCGCAGCCAGGAACATCACCCCCACCAACGCCATAAGAACGAGGAGCAGAATGCCCAGGACGCTCGCCGAGCCCCAATCCTGGAAGGTCGATAGCGTGCGCTCGATCCGGGTGGAAAGCGGATTTACCTTGCCACCGCCAAGCACCGCGGGCGTGATGAAGAACCCTATGGTGTAAATGAAGACGATGATCGAACCCGAGAAGATGCCGCCGGCCGAAAGCGGCAGGATGACCGTGCGGATCGTTTGCCCGAGAGTGGCGCCCATGCTCGCCGACGCGCGGACGAGGTTTGCATCGATATCGCGCATCGCCGCATAAACGGGCAGCAGAAAAAGCGGCAGCATGTAGTGAACCATGCCGATCAGCGTTCCCGTGAAATTGTAGACCAGCGGCAATGGCTCAGCTGTCAGGCCTGAACCCGTCAAAGTTGCGTTGATCAGGCCATCGCGTCGCAACAGCACGAGCCAGCCATAGGTGCGCACCAGAATGGAGGTCCACAACGGCAGCATGACGAAGGCCATCAGCAAATTGGCCACCCTTGGTCTGGCGCTGGCCAGGGCGAGCGCCAGGGGAGTACCGAGAAGAATGCAGATCGCCAGCGTGCCCAGGGACAGTTCAAGGGTTGTGACCAGTGCCGACCATGTCAGCCCGCTCGAAAGCACCTTCTCGTAGTTGCCGACGGTGTACTCGCCCCCCGTGGTCAGGAAGGATTGCCGGATGATCCATAGGATAGGCAGTATCGCCGCCAGTCCGACGATGAACAGCGCAGGCAGTGAAAGCGAGAGGAAGAACCGCCGCTCGCGTCGCGCGTCTGCCGCGAGCGCAGGATCGGCAAGGACGGTCACGCTACCACTCCCGGTATCGCGTGAACTTTCGCTGCTGGTGCATAGGCGGTCACCCGCTGACCGGCGGCAAGTTCGGCGCAGCCGCTGGCCAGCGCCGCCGGAATGCAGACAAGTATCTCTTGCCCGCCGTCAAGCGCCAGCGTCAAAAGCCAGTTCTCGCCACGAAACGCCTTGGCGCGCAGCGTTCCCTCAAGGGCCACCCCGTCTGGCCCGACGAGCTTCGCATCAAGATGGAAGCATTCCGCGCGGATCATCAGAGCTTCGCGTGACGCATCGGCGCCGTCTATTCTGCGCGCCGAGCCCGGGGCCACAATGTTGGCCTCGCCCATGAACTCCGCGACGAAGCGGGTCGATGGACGATCATAGATCCGCTGTGGCGTATCGATCTGCTGGATGCGGCCGGAATTCATCACCGCGATCCTGTCGGACATGATTAGCGCTTCGCGCTGGTCATGCGTCACATAGATCGTGGTGATCCCCAGATCATCGTGCAGACGCCGGATCTCGTACTGCATGGTTTCGCGCAGGTTCTTGTCGAGCGCCGACAACGGCTCGTCCATCAGCATCACGCGTGGCTCAAAGACGATCGCCCGCGCCAACGCCACCCGCTGGCGCTGGCCGCCGGACAATGCGGCAATGTTGCGCTCCGCCAAACCTTCAAGCTTCACGCGGGCCAAAGTGTCGAGTGCCCTCTGGCGGGCCTCGGCTTTCGGCGTCTTGCGCAGCACCAACGGATACTCGACATTTGCCAGAACGTTCATGTGGGGAAACAGGGCGTAGTTCTGGAAGACTATGCCGATGTCGCGCTTGTTGGGGGCCAGGCGGGTAATGTCCCGATCGTCCAACAAAAGTTTACCGGAATCGGGCCGGACAAATCCGGCCAAAGCCATGAGCAGCGTGGTCTTGCCCGATCCGGACGGCCCCAAGAGCGTGAGAAATTCGCCAGCCTGAATGTCGAGCGAGACATCGTCCAGCGCGACGTAAGATCCGTAGGTCTTGCGCACGCTGTCGATGGTGATCGGGAGCGACTTCATCATGTGCTTCAGCCTTAAAGCTGAGACTCAGCGGGCCATCATCTCATCGAAGGTTTTTTGAGCAGCTTCGCCATTCTTGACCCACCAGTCCGCATTCGAAAACACCGAAGTGCCGGCATTTTCAGGCGCGGTCGCAAGGGTCTTCAGACGGTCCTCGGGAATAAGGCCACCCTCATAGCCAGCAGGATTGACCGGGCCATAAGCGATGAAATCGGTCAGCTTCGCCACGCGCGCGGGCTGTGTCATCGCCGCGATGAGTTTCATGGCCGCTTCCTTGTTCGGCGCCCCCTTCGGTACCCCGAGGCAATCCGTACCGATGACGGAACCCTTGAACGTGTAATCGACCGCGCCGCCATCCGCTTTCACGGTTTGGGCCCGCCCGTTCCAGGTAACGACCAAATCCGCCTCGCCATCTTTCAGCAACTGCGCGGACTGAGCTCCCGAAGTCCACCACACCGCGACATTTGGTTTGATCGCTTCAAGCCGCTTGATCGCGCGATCCAGGCCCTCCGGCGTGCTGAGCACGGAATACACGTCGGCCGGTGCTACGCCGTCCGAGAGCAGCGCGATCTCGATCGAGTCCTGTGCATTGGCGCGGAGGGCGCGACGGCCCGGAAATTTGGCAACATCCCAGAACTCCGCCCATGTCTTTGGCGGGTTCTCGCCATAGGTCTTGGTGTTCCAGGACATGACGGTGCCATAGGAGTCGAACGGATAGCAGTAGTCGGACTTTGCGCCATCCGGCACGGCCTTTGGATCGATGATCTTGTAGTCGAGCGGCTCCAGCAGCGACTGTGCGGCGGCCTGCGCGCCCTCCGGTGAGCCCAGGTGAATGACGTCGGTTGTGACCGCGCCCGAGGTGACCTGCATCTTCAGGGCGGCCAAGCCGTCGCTGAGGGTCTCCTCGCGGACATCATAGCCAAGCTCTTTTGCAGCGGGGGCCCACATGGCTTCCTTCATGGCGTTGCCATAATCGCCGCCCGCGGTCGTGATGGTGACTGATTGGGCATAGACCGGCACGGCGGCCGAGAATGCTAATGCCGTCAAGGAAATGCGTAACCAAGACATAGGTTCTCCTCCCTAGAATTTGTTGAGACGCGCTCAAAATGGCCAATTCTTGACAATCGTAACGTTACGATTGCATCCAATTGCAGGAGAGTCAAGCTGCTTTAGCGAGAGCTTGGATTGACCGTGAGGTGGAATTCGGTCACGTAGTGGAAGTCAGCAAATCAGCCGGCGCTTTCGCAAATGAGGTCGGGCGACATGACCAACCTGAAACAGATCGCGGCGGAACTTTCCCTTTCGGTCACCACGGTATCCCGCGCGCTGAAGGATGGGCCGGAGGTTCATCCCGCCACCATCGCTCGCGTCAAGGAAGTGGCGCAGCGGGTCGGCTATGTGCCAAATCATCATGGCTTCGCGCTCAAAACTGGCCGCACGCTGACGATGACAGCAATATACCCGATGGAAACAAAAGATCATCTGTCCGATCTGTTGAAGCTTCCGTTAATCGAAGGCATGACGCTGGCGGCGCGGCAAGCGGGTTATAGCCTATCCATCTACTCCACCACGCCCGATGATGATCCCATCGAGAGTGTGCAGCGACAGCTTCAGGCGGGCAGCACAGACGGACTGATTATCACACGCATGGTCTCGGGTGATCCGCGCGTTAAGCTATTGCTGGATAGAGGCATGCCATTCGTCGCGTTTGGAAGAACTGACCTGGATACAGCATATCCTTATGTCGACATCGACAATGAACAGATTGCCTACGAGGCGACCCGGCGGCTCATGGACAAGGGCTGCCGACGCATTGCGCTGCAACTTCTCGTTCCGGGCGACCAGGCGAGTGCCATGCGTCTTTCCGGGTATGGAAGGGCAATGGCCGAGGCTGGTATTCCGATCGACCAGTCGCTGATCGGTCATGGAATGTTCACCATGGAATCGAGCGCAGCCTGGTTCGATCGCATGCTGGCCTGGTCAGATCCGCCGACGGGCTTGGCATGCGCCAACGAACTGGGCCTTCTGGGGGCATTACACGCTCTCGGCAGAAGAGGTCTCGCGCCAGGGAGTGACATCCACATTGTCACTCGGGACAGCACGCGGCTATCGCGCTTCCTGCCTGCGAAGATCGGCGTTCATTTCGTGGACATAGCGGGTGTCGGACGCAAACTTGTCGAAGTCCTGGAGAGCCGGATCGCCAATCCGATTGGACCGGTCGCGACAGTCTTGTTCAAAGGAGAGTTCGACCCTGGCGAATAGCCTCCCCTGGGTCTCATTCGACCGGAGCGGCGCCAACCTGACCGGCGACTTCCTGGTCGAGTTCCGCGAGAAATTCGGTGATGCGCGCCGCATTGTCGCCGAGGTCGTAGCGGCCGTAGCGGGATGCCGACCGCATGTCGACGATGACCGTGTCGCCATCGTCCGTCACGCGGATCGCCACGTCGGCGGGAAGGCCGATCACGAAGCCCTTGGCGACGGCGGTGATGGTCACCTCGCTTTGCCCGGCGAGATCGGGATAGGGTTCCGACAGCTCCCAGTCGCGCCGGTCGAGCACGGTTTCGACGGCATTGACGACGGTCTCGAACGGCAGGTCGTAGCTGCGTGCGCTGACCAGCGGATAGCTATCGGTCTGCAGCCGCTGTTCCCCAGGCGTCGACGGCGCAAGCACGTTCATATCCTTCCTCCGGTCGCTCACGTCGAGCGCCGGCGGTTCGTCGAAATCCGTCGAGATATCCCTGAGCGGCGGATAGATCGTCGCCCAGTAGGCGGCGACGCCATAGGGTGCGAGCACCAGCAGTGCCAGCAGCGCGCCGACCGTCAGGTCGCGACCGCCGCGGTCGCCGAAATTCCAGAGCCGCGAAAAGGCAAACCCGGCAAACAACAGCGCCATCGCCGCCAGCAGCGCGACAATGCCCAGCACCCACAGAAAGACAGGTGTTTCGACGAGATCGAAGCGATGGCCGACGAAGACCGTCAGCAGCAGCACCAACGAAAAAGCGGCCGTGCGCCGCGACCAGCCGGCCGCCTTCGACGTTTGCCGTTCAGGAATGCTAACCATCGTTTTCCGTGCTGCCCCAACCCGAACGGAGACTTAGTGCCTTTTTGCGATGGCATGAAGCCGAAACATGCACCATCGCGTCAATCCGTCGGCAGGCGATAGTCCTTGAATTGCTGGCGCAAGGTGATCTTCTGGATCTTGCCGGTGGCGGTGTGCGGAATTTCACCGACGAAAGCGACATCGTCCGGCATCCACCATTTGGCCACCTTGCCGTCCATGAAGTCGAGAATGTCAGCCTTGGTCGGTTCCTTGCCCGGTTTGCGGACGACGACCAGCAGCGGCCGTTCGCCCCATTTCGAATGCTGAACGCCGATGGCTGCCGCCTCGGCGACATCGGGATGGCCAACAGCCAGATTCTCGAGGTCGATGGTCGAAATCCATTCGCCGCCGGACTTGATGACGTCCTTGGCGCGATCGGTGATCTGCATGTAGCCGCCGGCGTCGATGTGGGCGACGTCGCCAGTGTCGAACCAGCCATCCTCATCGAACTGCTCCACGCCGGCGCCGCCATAATAGGCACGGGCAACGGCCGGCCCACGCACTTTCAGGCGGCCAAAAGTCTTGCCGTCCCAAGGCTGCTCGTTGTTGTCGTCGTCGGTCACCTTCATTTCGACGCCGAAGGGCGGATAGCCCTGTTTCTGCTGGACATCGAGCCGGGCTTCGCCCTCAAGACCGGCATGGTCCGGCTTCAGGGTGCACAGCGTGCCGAGCGGCGACATTTCGGTCATGCCCCAGGCGTGGATAACCTGGACATCGTAGTTCTGCTGGAACTTGGTCATGATCGCGCGCGGGCACGACGAGCCGCCGATGACAACCTTGTTCAGATAGGGAAGCTTCTTGCCGGTCTCCTCCAGATGCTGCAGCAGCATCATCCAGACGGTCGGCACGGCGGCGCTGAAGGTCACCTTCTCGGTGTCGAGCAATTCATAGATCGAGGCGCCGTCCATCTTGCAGCCGGGCATGACAAGCTTGGCGCCGATCATCGGCCCGCTCTGGCCAAGACCCCAGGCATTGGCGTGAAACATCGGCACGACAGGCAGGATCGTATCGCGCGACGACAGGCCCATGGCGTCGGGCATGGCAGCGATCATGGCGTGCAGCACGTTCGAACGATGGCTGTAGACGACGCCCTTGGGATCGCCCGTGGTCCCGGACGTGTAACACATGCCAGCGGCGGTGCTTTCGTCGAAGGTCTTCCAGGCGAAGTCGCCATCCGCTTCGTCAAGCCAATCTTCATAGGCGACCGCGTTGGGCAATGTCGTCGGCGGCATATGCGCCCTGTCGGTCAGCACGATCACCTGTTTCAGCGATTTTACGGCGCCGGCGATTTTCTCGAGCAGCGGCACGAAGGTCAGGTCGACGAAGACTGCCTTGTCCTCGGCATGGTTCATGATCCAGACGATCTGCTCGGGAAACAGCCGCGGATTGAGCGTGTGGTAGATGGCGCCGATGCCCATGATGCCGTACCAGGCCTCGATATGGCGTGCGGTGTTCCAGGCCAGCGTCGCGATGCGGTCGCCCAGCCCATAGCCGTCGCGCTCCAGCCGCTGGGCGACCTTCAGGGCGCGACGATGGATGTCGGCGTAGGTGGTGCGCACGATCGGCCCCTCGATCGAGCGCGTCACGATCTCGCGCACGCCATGCTGCCGCTCGGCATTGTCGATGAGCTTATGGCAAAGCAGCGGCCATTCCTGCATCAGTCCCAGCATTGGGTCCTCCCTCACGCTTTTGCGTTGTGCTTTTCGGGCTATTGTGGAGCGAACCGGCCGATTGTCCAGCCGCCAGCACCACCAAGCGCCGCATTGGTGGAAAACCGCCACAATCCGGCCATCGTCGGCGTTAAGTTTCGTTAACGGGCAAAGGGGTGCGATTGGCGACTGAAAGAGGTTCGCATGGACGCGCAGCTCGACGACAAGGCTCTCGAGAGTACGCTTGCCGAAAGTCTGGCCGATGTGGTGCCGGACACAAAGACTGTTTCCGAAGATGAATTTGTTGAAGTTGTCGGCGGCGCGCTGGAAGCGGTCGGCGGCACGCTGCTGTTCAAGATGTGCGTCCAGAATCAGGGCGAGGACCAGCACGTCGCGGCCGCGTCAGTCGGCGATGGCGGAAACCGCCAGTTCCTGCTGCTCACCTTGCCTACCGGCGGCGGTTCCTTGAAGGTCGAGACCGTATCGAGAAGCAGCAACCCGGTCGCCGGGATCGCTGCCGCCTATGCCGGTCTCATGGACGTGTTCAAGGCCGCTGCCTGACAGCTGACGACAAGTATCTCGAGGGTTCCAAGGCGCGATCCATCGGCGTCGGCCCGGCAAGTTTTGCGTACTGGATGGCGATAGCGGCTTGCACAATGCGCTTGCGCGACACACCTTAAAGTCGACGCAAGGAGAGCCCCGCATGGATCAGATCGCCAACCCCGCACCCGGTTTCCAACGCAACCCGGACAAAATCATCACCATCGAGCCCTATGCCGGCACCGTTACCGTGCGTACCGGAGACGTGGTCATCGCTTCAACAGCGAAGGCCAAGGTGCTGACCGAGGCCCCCTATCCGGCGGCGTTCTACATTCCGTTCGCCGACATCGATTTCGGCAAGCTCGGCCGCACCGACCACTCGACCCATTGCCCCTACAAGGGCGATGCAAGCTATTGGAGCGTGCTGCCTGCCGGCGAGACCGGCCAGAACGCCATGTGGGCCTACGAGCGGCCTTTCGACGAAATGGCTGAAATCCGCAACCACGGCGCATTCTACGCCAGCAAGGTCACGATCGAAGCCAAACCAGACTGAGCCCACGCCGACGGCATCGAGATCCGCTCGGCTGGCCAGTCACTCCGTCGTGCCGTTGTTGCCGATGCCTTCGGCATCGTCGAGCCGCACAAAGGTCAAGCCCTTGGCCTTGAGCGCCAGCAGCCCCTGCACCACGCCTTCGCCGGCCGCATGGGTCGGCTGGTTGATGTGCGAGATGATGACGTCGCCGTCCTTGGCCGCCGCGATGCGCCGGGCGGTTTCCTTGGCGCCGAGCAAAGAGCCACCGTCGCCGTTTATCGAGAAACCCGCGACCTTGAAGCCAAGCTTGCGGATCATGGCGATTGCCGACGGGCTGTATTCGGCGGTTGCGCCACGGAACCATTTCGGTGCCGGCTCGCCGGTCCCGGCAAGAGCGGCGGCCCCCGACTCGACCTCGGCCAGCACCGCGTCCGGGCTGCCGGCGCTGCGGATGCCGTAGATTTTTTGCGGCGTGTCGACCGCCGGGATATGGCGGCCGCCGTGATTTTCCAGTTCGAACAGATCGGGATGCGCCCGCATGATCTCGACGGCGGCGGCGTTCCGCTTCAGCCAGATGCCGGTGACGAAAATGGTGGCGGGGATCTTATTGTCCACCAATGCCGAAAGGATCCGGCTGTCGGTCTGTCCGCCGCAGGCGTCGAGCGTGAGCGCAACGCGACCGGCGCCGCTTGCCTCCGGCCTGATATGCAGGGTGGGCTCGACGAGCGGCGCGGCATGGCCGGCGGATGCCATCGCCCACAACATGGCGATCATACAGAGATTTTTTTGCAGCAGGCGCATCAAACCGATTCCCGGACCCGTCATTTCAAGCAGGCATCCCAACGACCCGCATGAAGGCGGAAATCGGGATGATGCATAGCTGAAAAGCGCTCCGCGACAATGTGACCGTTCCTGTGGGCGACAGGTCATTCCACCGCGTCGAGAGCGGTCGTGCATGCGGCGCATGATCTCAGATGGCGCGTTCCAGCTTCATTTCGGTGCGCGAAAGAACCTCGCGCACCGCATCGACCACAGGCTTGACCTCTAGGCCCCAGACGCAGCATGCTTTGCTCGGATCCGGCGCGCGGCAGAGGTTTTCGGCCATGCAGGCGCAAGGCATCGGCGGCTGGAGCGAGATGCTGGGCACGCCGACGGGCCCCCAGCGCGACGGCTCCGTCAGACCGAACAATCCGACAACCGGGGTTCCGGTGGCTGCGGCCATGTGCATCGGGCCGCTCTCATTGCCGAGAAACAGCCGAGCCTGTTTCAGCAACGCCAGCAGGCTTTCAAGCGACAGGTCACCGACGAGATTGACGACCGAGGGCGCGGTTCTGGCGACGATACGTTCGGCGATCTCGCGCTCGTCCGGGCCGCCCACCAAGACGACATCCAGGCTGGTCTCGCCGGCAATCTCGACGATCACTGCTGCAAACCGCTCCGGCTGCCAACGTCGGCCCTCGAAGCTTGCACCCGCATGCACGGCGATGAATGCGTTTGGCCGCAGATGGTGCTTACCCAGCAGCGCCAATGCTTTCGCCGTCTCCGATGGCAGCGGCTGAAGGTTCGGAATCACCGTGCGAAGTTCGATGCCGAGCGCTTCGAGCGGCGAGAGGTAGCGGTACAGGAAATGCTGACCATCAAAGCCGTAGGGCTTGGCAAAGACATTGGCGGGTTGCCGCTCCAACATACGCAAGGGTCTTTCGGAAGGATTGTAACCGACACGGGTCTTGGCGTTGACGAGCCCGGTGACCATGCGCGACGTCTTCGAATCGGTCAGGTCGATGGTCAGGTCGAAACGGAAGCGGCGTAACGCCCGCACCATGGCGTAGAGCTCCTTCCCGCGCTCCAAGGGCGTTCCGCGCATGCGGTCGCGCCTGAATGCGACCACCTCGGAAGCGATACCATGGGCCATGACGAAGCTCTCGAAGCGGGCCTCGCACAGAAAGACGATGCTGGCGCCGGGGAATTCGAGCCGCAGGTTCTTGGCGAGCGCCGAGGCGAGGACGAGATCGCCTATAAACTTGGTTTGGATGACCAGGATCGAGTGGAACGGCGCGGGAGAAATCTGCAGCATCTGTTTCCGGGAGCAATTTGCGGATGGCCGCAAATTGGGCAGGAACAATGTCGAGATTACGCGACGCCGCCAGCACGTTCGCGTGAATTGCCTTACAAAACGGTAAGCTGGATGGATCCTATCGGCGGCCTGCCTTCGCAACCAGCACCGCTGCCTGCGCGGCCGCCAGCCTGGCGATCGGCACGCGATAGGGCGAACAGGACACGTAGTCGAGGCCGACCTCTTCGCAAAAGCGGATCGAGGACGGATCGCCGCCATGTTCGCCGCAGATGCCGAGCTTGATGTCTGGCCGCGTCGCCTTGCCCTTTTGCGCGGCCATGCGCACCAGTTCGCCGACGCCGTCGATGTCGAGCGAGACGAACGGGTCCTGATCGATAATGCCCTTCTGGCGGTAGGTTTCCAGGAACGAGGCCGCATCGTCGCGCGAGATGCCGAAGGTCGTCTGGGTCAGGTCATTTGTGCCGAAGGAGAAGAATTCGGCCGACTCTGCAATGACATGGGCACGGATCGCGGCGCGGGGGAGCTCAATCATGGTTCCCGTGAGGTAATCGATCTTGACGCCGGTTTCCTCCATGACGCTCTTGGCAACCGCATCGATGCGCGCCTTGACGTAATCGAGCTCCTTCACCAGGCCGACCAACGGCACCATGATCTCGGGGACCACCAGGGCGCCGGCCTTCCTGCCGGCCTCCACGGCCGCCTCGAAAATGGCCCGCGCCTGCATCTCGGCGATCTCGGGATAGGAGACAGCCAGGCGGCAGCCGCGATGGCCGAGCATCGGGTTGAACTCGTGCAGTGCCTCGGTGCGCTGCCTGAGCTTGTCCGGCGACACCTTCATGGCGGCGGCGACCTCGGCCACCTCCTCCTCGGTCTTCGGCAGGAATTCGTGCAACGGCGGATCGAGCAGGCGGATCGTCACCGGCAAGCCGGCCATGATCTCGAACAGTTCGAGGAAGTCCGAGCGCTGCATGGGCAGAAGCTTGGCAAGTGCGGCGCGCCTGTCCTTTTCGGTGTCGGCCAGGATCATCTCGCGCATGGCGACGATGCGCTCGCCGTCGAAGAACATGTGCTCGGTGCGGCAAAGGCCGATGCCTTCAGCGCCGAAGGAACGCGCCATGCGCGCGTCGAGCGGCGTTTCGGCATTGGTGCGCACCTTCATGCGACGCACGGCGTCGGCCCATTCCATGATGGCGGCGAAATCGCCGGAAAGTTCCGGCTGCAACATCGACACGGCGCCCTTCAGCACCTGGCCGTTGCTGCCATCGATGGTGATGATATCACCCTTGCGGAAGGTCGAGCCCATCGCCATCAGCGTGCCGGCCTTGTAGTCGACACGCAGCGAGCCGGCACCCGAGACACAAGGCTTGCCCATGCCGCGCGCCACCACCGCGGCGTGGCTGGTCATGCCGCCGCGCGTGGTCAGGATGCCTTCCGCCGCATGCATGCCGTGGATGTCTTCGGGACTGGTTTCGATGCGCACCAGGATCGCCTTGCGGCCTTGCGTCTTCAATTCCTCGGCGTCACCGGAGGAAAAGACGATCTCGCCGGTGGCGGCACCGGGCGACGCCGGCAGGCCAATGCCAATGACATCGCGCGCGGCTTTGGGGTCGATGGTCGGATGCAGCAACTGGTCGAGCGAGGCCGGGTCGATACGGGCGACGGCTTCCTCTTTCGTGATCAGCCTGTCCTGCGCCATCTCGACGGCAATTTTCAGCGCCGCCTTGGCGGTGCGCTTGCCGGAGCGGGTCTGCAGCATCCACAATTTGCCGCGCTCAATGGTGAATTCGAGATCCTGCATGTCGCGGTAGTGCTTCTCCAGATTGTCGGAGATGGTGACAAAGGACTGGAACGCGTCAGGCATCAGCTTCTGCAGCGACGGCTTGTCCGAGCCGGCTGCGATACGCGCCGCTTCGGTGATGTTCTGCGGCGTGCGGATGCCGGCGACGACGTCCTCGCCCTGCGCGTTCACCAGGAACTCGCCATAGAGCATCTTTTCGCCGGTCGAAGGGTTGCGCGTGAAGGCAACGCCGGTGGCCGAGGTTTCGCCCATATTGCCGAACACCATGGCCTGGACGTTGACCGCCGTGCCCCAGCTTTCGGGAATATCGTGCAGGCGGCGATAGGTGATGGCGCGGTTGTTCATCCAACTCGAGAACACGGCTGATATCGCGCCCCAGAGCTGCTCATGCGGATCCTGCGGAAAAGGCCTGCCGAGCTCTTCCTCGACCTTGGCCTTGTAGAGCGCGATGACGCCTTGCCATTCGAGCGCCGTGAGTTCGGTGTCGAGCTCGTGCCCGAGCCCGCCCTTCTGATCCTCCAGGATTTCCTCGAACACCTCATGGTCGAGGCCCATGACGACATCGGAATACATCTGGATGAAGCGGCGGTAGCTGTCATAGGCAAAGCGCGCATCGCCGGAATCGGCGGCCAGCGCCTCGACCGTCTCGTCGTTCAGGCCGAGATTGAGCACGGTGTCCATCATGCCGGGCATCGAGGCGCGAGCGCCCGAACGCACCGACACCAGCAGCAGTTTCGACGGGTCGCCGAACCGACGGCCGGTCAGCCGGCCGATGTGATCGAGCGCGACCGCGACATCGGCTTCCAACCCGGCCGGATAAATACGGCCGTTGGCGTAGTAGGCGTTGCAGACCTCCGTGGTGATGGTGAAGCCCGGCGGCACCGGCAGCCCCAGGCTGCACATCTCGGCCAGGTTGGCGCCCTTGCCGCCCAGGAGATTCTTGTCGCTGGCACGGCCTTCCGCCGCACCATCGCCAAAGGTGAAAACCCATTTGGTCATGCATCGCTCTCCGGTTGCAGGAGATTGGAAAGATTGGCGAAACGGAAAGTTCCGCCGGTCCGTCCTTGGAGCGATATGATGCTGCAGTGCGAAAGGCAAGCGCCGGCAAAGCGGTCGGCCTTCTACAATCGATTAAGCAAAAGCCGTGTCCGAAGATGCGGCGAAATGACTTGCCATTCCGAGGTTTTTGATGTAGAACATAAAGGGAACAAACAGCCATGAAACTGCCCGGAAAACTCGACTCTATAATCGCGCGGCATCGGCGGAGCTAGGCGAGAGATTGAGAAGAATGTGTCTGTCTGCATGAACCGCGTTGGCGGACGTCGGTTCATGGATCAATCACTCCGGGGGGCAAGCGGCAAAACGAGGCGCGAACCGGAGCAAGGCTGGTGAACGGAGCGAAGGCAAGAGTTCTGATTTGCGATGACGATCCCCTCTTGCTCGAACTGATGGAATTCAGGCTCAGGGCAAAGGGATACGAGGTCATCAAGGCCATAGACGGGGCGGAAGCGCTCTTGAAGGCGGAGCATGAGGCGCCGGACATCATCGTGCTCGATGCGATGATGCCCAAGGCCGACGGCCTGGAGGTTCTTGCCCGCATCAAGAGCGACCCGGCTTTGTCGGAAATCCCGGTTGTCATGCTGACCGCCCGCAAGGGCGAAAGGGACATCGTCTCGGCCCTTGAGAAGGGAGCCGACGACTACCTTGTGAAGCCCTTCATTCCCGAGGAGCTCCTGGCCCGGCTTGCGCGCCTGCTGGCGCGCAAGAGCGGCAAACGCTGATGTGGCGTGGCCGTCGCGCTGTCCTTGCGGCATGCGTTTTCCTGGCGGTTGAATCGGCGCCTGCCGCCGCGCTGGCCCAGGTGGTCGATGAACTGTACGCTTCCGGCGTCAAGGCCAGGCAAGCCCAGCATTTCGACGAGGCGGCGGAGCTGTTGCGGCGTGCGCTGGCGCTCAAGCCCGACAATGCCGACGCCCTGGTGCAACTTGGCTTCGCCGAGCTTGGCCGCAACAATCTGCCGGCGGCGCGTGAAGCCTTTTCCAGGGCGCTTGCGCTTGCGCCGACCTATCTGGATGCCAGCTTCGGCATCGCTCAGGTCGAGTTCCGCTCAGGCAATCTGGACGCCGCGCTGCAACTGGCAGAAGAGGTGTCGCGTGCCGAGCGGGGCAATGCCGACGCGGCGACGCTTGTCGCCAACATCCGCAAGGCCCAGCAGGCCGACAGCAGCAAGCAGAAGCCTGCGACCGCGAGGAAGAAGCTGCGCCCGCCGCGGCCGGATCCTGTCGCCGGCCTGATGGAGAAGGGCCAGAGATTGCGGGCGGCGGGACAATTGCCCGAGGCGGAGAACGCCTATCGCCGCGCGCTGCGGCTGGCGCCTAAAAACACCGACATCCTGGTCGCCATGGGTCTCGTGGCGGGCTCCCAACAGAAATTCGACGAGGCCGGGCATTTCTTCGACCAGGCGCTGGCAATCAGGCCCGGCCTTCTCGACGCCCGCCTCGGCAAGGTCCGCCTGGCGATCTGGCAGGGCAACGTGCCGCGCGCCCGCGCAACGGTTGATGACGTGCTTGGCACTGTGCCTGACAATGCCGAGGCGCTCGGCCTCGACGCGCGGATTTCCCTGATCGAGCAGGATTACACGCGGGCCGAGCAATCGTTTCAGCGGGTTCTGGCGATCGATCCTCGCAATGCCGAAGCGCTGGTGGGAATCGGCGATGTGCGCCGCGCCCGTGGCGACGACGACGCCGCGCGCGATGCCTACCGGCAGGCGCTTGCCCTCGAACCCGGCTCGCGCGACATCGAGCAGAGACTAGCTGCGTCACCGCCGCGCAAATGGCGGCTCGATATCGGTGGCGAAGTGAGCGACCTCACCGATGGACTTGGTGATTGGACAGACAGTTCGACCGGCCTTGCCTATCGGCTCACCCCGCAGACGACCATTTCGGGCCGCACCCGGATGGCGACTCGCTACGGTCGCACCGATGTTCAGATTGATGGCCGTATCGACCAGGCCTTTTCGCCCACGGTTTCGGCCTATGTGCTGGCAGCGGCGACGCCGGATGCCGACTTCCTGGCACGATATTCGGTCGGGGCCGGCGCTTCGTGGCGGATCATGGCGCCCGCGAAAGCGCTCGGCCCGTTCTCGCTCAACATCGATGCTCGCTATGACAATTTCGCCACCGCCGAGGTCTCCACAATCTCGCCCTGGGTGCAAGTCTATGTCCTGGACGGCCGGCTGGGGCTTTCGGCACGTTGGGTCCACGCAGCCGACGATATCGGCACGCGCGCCGATGGTTATGTGCTGCGGGCCGATCTTGCAGTTACCCCGAGAGTCAATGTGTTCGGTGGCTATGCGGATGCCCCCGAGATCTCCGACGGCACGCTGGTGCCGACGCGTACCGTCTTTACCGGAATCTCCTGGGACGTCACCGATCCGCTGACGCTGCGCGGCAGCCTCGCCCATGAGCAGCGCCCGACATTCGACCGAACCATATTCGGGCTCGGCCTAACCACGCGGTTCTGATCATGTTGTACATCTGGCACCTATCCATCCTGCTCAGTGCCCTTTCCCTGGCGATCATGCTTCTGCTGATCGCGCGCCGAGTGCTGCACGAGCGCCGGGGGACGGCGAGCGCCGATCAGCGGCGCCTTCTTCTGACGGCGCTGATCGCCTTCACCGAAAATCGGGATCGCGAGGCATTGAAGACGGCGCTGCTCGCGGTGCCGGCGAGGGTGGCGGTCGATGCCGGCTTCGAGTTTATTTCGCTGTTGCGCGGCGAGGAGCACGACGAGCTCCTCTCAGCCTTCAACGAATGTGGCCTGCCGGCGCTTGTCGGCACCCAACTGGAAAAAGGCAACGGCGCCGAACGCATCCACGCGGCCGAGATGCTGGCGGCCCTGCGTTCGGAAAACGCGGTGGCAAGCCTGCTTTCGGCACTCGACCGCGACGGATCACGTGAGGTCAGGATCGCCGTCGCGATCGCGCTCTGCGATCTCGGCGCTTTGCCGCCGCTCGTCATAACGCTGCGCAAGATCGGCGTGGCGGGACAGCGCTCGCGACGCCTGATCGAGCTTTTCAGGCGCTTTCCGCCAAAGCGGTTCGACGAACTCAGGGATTACGCCGGACGTCAGGACGCGGTGCCTTTCATCAGGGCGGCCGCAATCGATGCGCTTGCCCGCAACGGCGGGTTCCGGTTTGGTGAGTTCTTTGCTCGCGCGGCCGGCGATCCGTCATCGGAGGTTGCCGCAGCCGCATTGCGGGCACTCGGCCTGACCGGACATGCCAATGCGCCGGCCATCCTGATCAAGGCGATGGAAAATGGCGGCTGGGATGTACGCGCCGACGCTGCCGATGCGGCGGGCCGCCTCGGCCTGTCTGAACTCGCCCCGCCCCTCGCGCAGCTTATGGACGACGAGGCATGGACTGTGCGCTATGCCGCTGCCAACGCGCTCCGCTCGTTTGGCCAGAAGGGAGAGCAGGTGCTGCGCGAGATCGCCGCCAGCGACGTCTCGCGCAGGCAGCGCACAGCCTCGCTGATCCTTGCCGAGGGGCCAGCCACCTGATGTTCGACTGGAGCCAAGAGATCGTTCTGGGGGCCTCCATCCTGTCCTGGTTCATCATCGGGGCGGGGCTGGCGCAGACGGCGATCTACCTGCTGCAGCTCATCATCGCCGCCTACGCCCTGTCCAAGCGCCCGCCGGTCGCGCGTTCGGCTCTGCTGTGGCACCGCTATGGCGACGTAGCGCCGCCGATCGCGCTGCTGGTGCCCGCCTACAATGAGGAAGTGAACGTGGTCGAGAGCGTGCACTCGATGCTGGCGCTCGAATATCCGAATTTCGAGGTCATCGTCATCAACGACGGCTCGAAGGATCAGACTCTGCAGCGCCTTATCGAAGGCTTCAAGCTGGTGAAATTCCACCGGCCCTATGAGGAGGCCCTGACACACAAGCCGATCCGCGGCCTCTATTCCTCGCCGATGACAGAACGGCTGTTTGTGGTCGACAAGGAAAATGGCGGCAAGGCCGATGCCCAGAATGCCGGCGTCAATGTCTGCCGCGCGCCTCTCTTTTGTGTGATCGACGGCGACTCCATCCTCGATCCCGATGCACTGATGCGCGCGGCCCAGCCCTTCATCGACGATCCCGAGCGCACCATCGCCGTCGGCGGCACGATCCGCATCGCCAATGGATCGAGGATCGAAGCGGGCAGGGTGCGCGAGATCCGCCTGCCCAGCCGGTTGCTGGCACTGTTCCAAGTGGTCGAATATCTGCGGGCCTTCCTTATGGCACGGCTGGCCTGGAGCCGCATCAACACGTTGATGCTGGTGTCCGGCGCCTTCGGCGTGTTCCGCCGCGCCGAAGTGGTGGCGGTTGGCGGCTTCACCAAGGGGTCGATGGGCGAGGACATGGACCTTGTGATCAAGCTGCATCGCCACATGATGGACACCAAACGCAAATACCGCATCCAGTTCATTCCGGAGCCGGTGTGCTGGACAGAAGCGCCAGAGTCACTGCGCGTTCTAGCCAGGCAACGCACGCGCTGGCAGCGCGGTGCGCTTGAGTGCTTCTTCCGCTACCGCTCCATGCTCTTCAATCCCCGCTATGGGCGGGTCGGCTTCCTCGGCTTTGGCCACATACTGATTGTCGATGTGCTTGGGCCGATATCGGAGGTGCTGGGCTATGTGCTGATCCCAGCCTTTTGGCTACTCGGCATCCTCTCGACCGAATATCTCTTGGCATTCACGTCGCTGGTTTTCACCTACGGCGTTTGCGTGAGCGTGTGTTCGCTGGTTCTCGAAGAAGCCGAGCTTCAGCGTTTTCCGCGCGCGCGGGACCTTGCCGTGCTCACGGCCGTGGCGGTGATCGAGAATTTCGGCTACCGCCAGCTCAACAATTTCTGGCGCGTGAAGGGCTGGTGGCAATATCTGCGCGCCGACCAGAGCTGGGGCGAGATGACCAGGACCGGCCTGACTGGACCGAAGAAGTGAGCCTCTTCGGTTGAGTCACTTCAGCGTCCGCTCGATCTCCGCAATAAGCGCATCGAGCGCAGTATGTGCGACATCCGATCGCTCGATCAGCAGCGTCTCAAGCTCGGACGCTCGCACGCTGATACCCGGAAAGCCGAACGTTCCGGCCCCACCCGCCAGCGAGTGGGCGATCCCGATCAGCGTATCGTCGGAACTGCTGCCGGGCACAGCCCTCCTCTCACGGGCGGCCTTCAACTCCACGAGCCGATCCGCACACCGGGCAAGGAAACGTTGCTGCAAGGAAGCGAAGGGATCGTTTGAGATAGGGCGATGCTCCATTGCGGGACGTCGAGGGTATTCAAGCAGAAAGCGGCGCGGGTTGGAACGGACTGTTTGTCGAGCACGATCTCCTGTCAGAGGAGAACGGCGCCAGGCTGGTCTGCAACGACACCGGCATGCCTGTGCTATGGGCGGCCGCTCCGCCATCACTAGAAAGGTGTTTGGCTGGGGCGCCAGGATTCGAACCTGGGAATGTCGGTACCAAAAACCGATGCCTTACCACTTGGCGACGCCCCAATTGCCGTCAGAGTCGCTTGTGCGGCGCGTTATTAGCAGAGCAGCCAAAAAGCACAATCCTTATGAGTGACGGTTGGAACGCTCGAATTGGGCAGGCAACGCAGCGCTGCCAAATGATATGCAGCGGGCTATTCGGACCACACCGCCATCTCGTTTCCGGCTGGATCGACGAAGTGGAAGCGCCGGCCGCCGGGGAACGGGAAGATCGGTTTGACGATCGTGCCGCCGGCGCTTTCGACAGCGTCGAGGGTTTGCTCCAGATCCCTGCTGTAGAGCACGGGCAGCGGCTTTGATGGCGCTTCCGCGGCATCTGCCTGGAAGCCTCCGTCCAGGCCTTCGGCAAAGGCCGAATAGGTCGGCCCATAATCGGTGAACGACCAGGCAAAGGCAGTACTGTAGAAAGCCTTCAGCCGGTCCAGCGTTCCACCGGTCGCGGGCATTTCCAGATACAACCTGATTCGCTACGCCTGCCACCTCGGCACAATCAGTAGATGAATAAGGCGACATGGTATAGGAGCCGTGAACGGCGTCGCACAGTCTGCAGCCAGACTGCGCTCGGTGCCCACGCCAAACGTCGGCTCAGGCGCGCGATAGAAGCAATCTTTTGACTTCACCGGCAAGCGCAAGCGGGTCGAACGGCTTGGCGATCACCCCTACCGCCCCCATCGCCAGATAGCGTTCGACTTCATGCGTCTGGGTGCGCGCGGTGATGAACACCACAGGTATCGAAGCCGTCGGCCCGGACTCGGCCAGGCGCCTCAGCGTCTCCGGCCCATCCATGTCCGGCATCATTACGTCGAGCAGAATGAGGTCGGGCCGCCATTCGGCGGCATCGACCAGCGCCTGCATGCCGGACGGGCAGGACCGCACCTCGAATTCCGGCTCGAGCTCCAGCGACATCTGGGCGATTTCGCGGATATCGTCCTCGTCATCCACATAGAGAATCCTTGCGGGCATGAGCGTCACTCCTTGGCGTGCGCGGCAGGTTGAGTGCGGGGCGAAACCAACATGCTCCTGACCAGCTTTGCCACATCGATTTCCGACGCCCTGGTCTTGGTCATGATGGCCTGCACGCGATCACCTAGTTTCTGGTCGAGCTCCGCCGCCGAAAACACTATGACCCCGGTCTCGAGCGGCAGATCGGCCAGCAGGTCCAACCCCGAGCCGTCGGGGAGTGCAATATCCAGGATAACCAGGTCGAAGAGATGCCGCGCGATCGCCTCCCGGGCGTCCTTGAGCGTCTTCGCCGAAGTAATCGAGACACCCGAACCCAACCCCTCCGACATCACCGCAAGCACGCCCTCATCGTCCTCGACATGGAGAATCTTCGGCCTCTGCTCGGTCCTGCCAGCAAGGATCTTGGCAAGGGCGGCGTGAAGCCGCTTTGAATCCACCGGCTTCTCCAGCCAGTCGACGATACCGACGGCGCTGCCGTTGAGCGAACGCCTGGCCTCATCGGCAACGGCGGAGATGACGATGACCGAAATGTCGGAATTCACCGGCGATGCCCTAATGTCATGGAAGAGTTTGATGCCGGATTCCCCCGCCAGCTTGATATCGAGGGTCAAGGCCACGTATTCGCGGGACCGCAGAAGCGCCTTTGCGGTGGCGATATCGGGTGCGACGTCGCTGGAAAAGCCTTCCGCATCCAAGAGTGCCGCAATCACTGCGGCGACGTCGGTCTCGTCTTCACAGATCAGAACCCGTAGGCGGCCATCGGGCTTCCGTGTCAGGTGCGGTGGCGGATACGGCCTTGGGTGGTGCCTGCGTACTTCTGCAAGGTCCACGTGGAACGAGGTTCCCTTGCCTTCCTCGGTTTCGAAGGAAACGGCTCCGCCCAGTTTTTCGGTAATGGCCTTGACGATGCTCAAGCCCAGGCCGGTGCCGCCTATCTTACGGGTGCTGGAGGCGTCGGCCTGCTCGAATTTTCCGAATATACGGCCGCGGAAAGCCTCCGGGATGCCAGCGCCCTGGTCCATCACGGAAATCCGCAGCATGCCGTGGTCATGACGCTGGAATTTCACTGTGACAGTACCGTCGGCATGCGAGAACTTGATCGCATTCGACAGGAGGTTCGCCATCACCTGATGCAGGCGATCCGGATCGATGTTGGCCTCGGCGCGCGGGGCATCGTCGATCAGAACGATCCTGATCCGGCTGTCAGCCATGTAGTTGGAGCTGGCGGCAATGGCCTGCTCCAGGACCTGACGGACAGGCATCTGCTTGATCTTGAAGGTGATCACGCCCGATTCGATCTTCTCCATATCCAGAATGTCGTTGATGAGAAGAACCAGCCTTTCGCTGTTGGTGTGCGCGATGTTGACGAGATTGGCGGCCTTGGGCGGCAGTTCGCCGGCCACACCGGCCGCGATCAGGCCAAGCGAGCCGCGGATGGAGGTCAGCGGGGTCCGCAATTCGTGGCTGACCGTGGAAATGAAATCGTTCTTGAGCTGGGCGGTGCGCTTCTGCTCGGTGATGTCGCGATTGTAGGTGATGACGCCGACGATCTTGCCGGCCTCGTCGCGAAAAGGGGCCTTGAGCGTGTAGAGCCAACCTTGCCGCCCATCGGGGAAAAGCGCGGGCTGGTCGATCCGCAACGTCTGCCCGGCCTCCAGCGCGCCCATCTCATCCTGCCGGAAGCGTTCGGCCACCTCCCTGGGGTAGAAATCGAAATCCGTCTTGCCGATCAGATCGTCGACCGAAGCGGCGCGAACCATTTCGGCGGTGGCGGGGTTGGCGGCGATGAAGCGGCCGTCGACATCTTTTATGTTCAGGCAATCCGGCAGTTCGCGAACCATGGCCCGGTAGGTCATGTTGGACATCAAGAGCTCCCGCCGGCGCTGCTGCCGGTCGAGCAGGACGCCGATGATGATTGTGCTGAGAAAGCGGAACACGAGGGAGGGGAACGTGCTCTGCTGCACAAGGCCCGTGACGGCTTGCGCCGGGATGACCAGGAGCGTGATCAGCCCGGCGAGAGCGACCGTTACGCCCAGACCGAATATGTCGTACATGGTGCGCGATCGGGCCGCGACGATGTGGTGCCACGCAATGCCTACGATTGCGGTAATGAGGATACCCATGACACCAGCACCCGCACCCTGCCCGCCGAGATGGACGCGATAAACAATGGAGCCGACCGTGGCGATGAGCATTGCCGGCCATCCGCCAAAGAACGCGGCAGCAGCAATGAAGGCGGCGCGCAGATCGACGACGAAGCCGGAGACGGACAGGGCAGTCGCCATGGAAATGATCGCGCCCACGCACATGACCATGCCGAGAAGCAGCGACTGCATCCGCCGCGAGAGACGCCCGGTGAAGTCCGCCACAAGGTCCCAGGCGACCACGAGGATGGAGACCAGGGCAAGGTTGGCGAGGAGTGAGTGCCAGATGTCGGTCATGACTTCGGCTCCTTTTTTCCGATAAATACCGACAAAACCTATCCGAGGTCTAAAGAACCTGCCCGGCCATGCCGTTCTATTCCCTTTGGGGCACATGGGACCCGAGAGTACCTTTGCGACCTTCCATGAAGCCGATCAGCTAATATTCGACTGCGTCATAAAAGCAGATGAACCAAGCCATCGCGGCAAATTCGGATCAGCATTTACACATGATCTGGACAGTGTCGCCTTGAACATCTTCCTCTTTCCATACATAGGTCGGCCAGGTGGGTGGCGGCTCAACATGGAACTTCAATGAACCTTCCTATCTTCGCCATCAACCTCGATCGCGAGACCCAGCGCTGGAGCGAATTGCTCGCCAGCGCCGAAGCGGCAGGACTGACCTTGCAGCGCATTGCCGCCGTCGACGGTCGGGCGCTTGCTGAAAAAGACTGGACGGAGATCGATCTGCCAGCCGCGCGCAAGCTGAGCGGGCGCGACATCCTTTCGGGCGAATATGCCTGTTACCGCAGCCATATCCAGGCGCTGGAGGCATTCCTCGCGGGTGGCGGCGCCTATGGCCTGATTGTCGAGGACGACGTCCTCTTCAGCGAAAACACCATACGGCGCATCGAGGCCATCATCGCGGCGGTGCCGGATTTCGACGTCATCAAGCTGACCAACCATCGCATGAGCTTCTTCATGCGCGCCGTCGAGACGACGGAAGGCGACGAGATCGGTCGTGCGCTGCATGGCCCGCAAGGCTCGGCCGCCGCCTATCTGGTGACGCGGGAGGGCGCGCAGGGTCTGTTGTCGGCGCTCGCCGTTATGAAAATGCCATGGGACGTTGCACTCGAGCGCTTTTGGGATACCGGCCTGAAAGTCTATTCGGTCCGCCAAAACGTGCTTGGCTTCGCCGCCAGCAGTGGGATCTCGGGCATAGCCGGCCCCTCGGGAAGCTACAAATCCGCAAGGCTGGGCGGGCCGAGCCGGCTACGTGCCGGGGTGTTGCGGGCCAGCGACGAGCTGCGCCGCCTGCATCACGTCCTGCTGCCGCCCCCTCTGCCGCGAGATGCCCTGGATGATGCCAAGGACAACGCGCCGCGCCACACCTTGCTTCTGTTGCTTGCGGCACTCGCCATTCTCGCTTTGGTCTCCGCGGTGTGGCGCGAGGCCGACACCTACCGCTATGCGGGCCTGGCGCTGGCCCTGGTCGCGGTCATCCGCTGGTTCAGAGTGGATTTGTGGACCTACAGCAAACCGCTGATCGGTTGGGTCGGCTTTCTGTGTCTGGGCTGGTCGCTCTATGTCTTCATCCGACTGGCGATCGTCTATTTCGGCACCCACCAGTTGGGTGGCGCCGAAGGCATTTACATGTTTCCGCTGTTCTACGCGACGACCGGCTTCGCGTTTCTGCTGTTTGTCAGGCAACCCGCACGGCTCGTGCTCTGGTTCATGATCCTCAGTCTCGTCTTCCTGGCGGCGGACACCTTCTATTCGGACATGTTTCAAGGCATCCAACCGGCCCCGTGGCTTTTCAACAATCCCATCCACGCGTCGGTGGCGGCCGGTTTCATCTTCCTCTGCACGCTGCAATTCATGGCCTACTCGGCCCAAAGAACGGACCTCGGGAAAGCAACCAAGAACCTGCATTGGGTCCTGTCGACAGCCGTCCTGCTGCTTGCCCTCGTCAATATCATCGAGATGCGGTCAAAGGGCGTGTGGCTTGCGCTTGCGCTCGCTCTGCTCTTGTTGGCGGTCATGACCCTGGCGAGAGGCCATCGCCGCGAACTGTTGGTTTCGGGTGGCGTGCTGGTGATCGTGGCGACCGGCATTGTCGCAGCACACAACATCTTCTCGTCCACCGCCGACGATACCATGGCATTCATCAAAACCTTGGTTCCGGATGTGTTCAGGCATGGGGTCCTCCCCGCCTTCGACCGCGCCATCGCGAGCGACGCGGTTCCGCTTGCAGCCAAGGAGAGGCTGATGCTGTGGGCGGATGCGATCAATATCTGGAAGCGCCACCCGATCTTCGGAGCCAGTTCCAGCTGGCTGACCGAATGGCAGAACAGAACCTATCATCCCATGATCTTCAACGTCTTCCACAATGGTTATCTGGAGATTGCCGTGCGCTATGGTGTGGTCGGACTGGCGTTCTTTGCCTTTCTCTACACCTGGTCGGCCAGGCAGGTTCTACTGGCCATGCGAGCCAAGCTTGTCGCTCCGGCCGCATGGTCCTGCTACATCTCCACACTGGTCTTCTTCGCCCTAAGCATCCTTACCAATTCCAACAACCGGCTGGCCATGGGTGAGGCCTTCATGTGGTTTGCCGCGGCGTTCGGCTTCTACTGTTTTTATGTTCGCCAGCAGAAGAACCTTGTCGCGCCGCGGACCTATTTTTAGGGTCTGCCGGCGCAGCACGTATCTGACCAGCCGATTGCGACCAATGCACCTTTGAGGCCCCGCTCAATTTCCCGATAATCGGGAAAGTCGATGTCAAAATCCATGGCTTATCGCCGGCAACCCCTTCGTTACGATCGACACGGATCACAGACGGGGGTTGTCACGGACATGCTGACTGACAGGCAGGCACGCGAAGCGGTGGAGCAGTACCGCGAGGAAGGATACGCGGTCGTTCGACAATTCGTCGACGGCGACGAGATGATCCGGCTGAAGAAGGAAACCGATGCGGTCTATGCCGACGGCCTCAAGCATCACGCCACCTTCCGGCACGGCAACCTGAATTTCCAGATCCTGCCTGAATCGGACTTTGGCCAACGCTATGTGCTGCAGGCTTACTGGTTTTCCTGGATCAATTCCTATTTCGAAGAATTCCGCCGCAATCCCGACTATCTGAAGCTGCTCGAGGGCCTGATCGGCCGTGACATAAGGCAGATCGCCCAACAGCTGCACTGGAAGCCGCCCGGCGCCAATGTCACGGGTTATCGCTTCCACCAGGATCTGCGCTTCCGTAACCAGGCCGCCTTCGACAATGTCGCCGACGCCACCGTGACAACAGGCCTCGCGGTCGATCGGGCGACGCTGGACAATGGCTGCCTTCAGGTCGTGCCCGGCAGCCACAAGCTCGGCTATCTCGGCCTGTCGGACGAGGGAACCGGCGAACTGATGAAGGGCCTGACCGCCGAAGAAGAGTTGCGCAAGGTCGGCATCGACCCGGCGACCATCGTTCCGCTGGTGCTGGAGCCGGGCGACCTTGCTTTATGGGGGCTGCTTACCGTGCACGGCTCCTCGCCTAACAAATCGCAGCACGACCGGGCCTTTGCGCTGTCCAGCTATGTGCGGGCCGATACGACGCAACGTGGCGAATGGGCGTTCAGGGACGGTGTTTCGGTGCCGCTCGGCAAGACGCCGGCACTGTGCAAATACGAAAAGCTCTTCGAGGAGCCGGGGCCGATGTACGACACCACCGCCTGGTGGAAATGACGCTGCCGCGTCGGGCGACGGGGGCAGAGGGGGCCTGGCGTGCGCGCCAGGCCCCTGACGGCGTTGGCCATGGGCAATCGCGCAGCATTTCAGGCGGTGAAGTCGGCCGACAGTTCGCGGATCAGGAAATCGACGAACGCGCGCACCTTGGCCGCAATATAGGTGCGGTGCGGATAGAGCGCGTAGATCGGGCTGAAGCCAGGGCGAAACTCATCCAGCTGCACTTCCAGCCGGCCGTCCCTGATCGCAGCGTCGACCAGCAGGCTGGGCAGGTTGCCGATGCCGAAACCGGCGTTGGTCATCTGATAGGCGGCCTCGACGCTGTTGGTCGAGATGCGCCCGCCGACAGCCGCATCGAAAGGGCCGTCGGGTCCGATGAATGGCCACGTGCCAAGGCGCTTGGCGAAATTGCTCAGCACGCAGGAATGGCTTGCCAGCTCATCCGGGTGGACCGGACGGCCGTTTGCATCCCAATAATCGGGCGTGGCGCAGACATAGTTGCGGACTTCACCAAGCCGGCGGGCAATCAGGGCGGAATCCGCCTGACCGCCGAAGCGGATGGCCACATCGTAGCCTTCCTCGACAATGCCGACGACATAACGCGCGGTGAGGTCGAACTCGATCGTGGTGAGCGGGTTTTCTTCGAGGAATTTCGGCACCAGCTTGGTTATGCGCGTGTGGCCCAGAACATTGGAGCAGGAAACCCGGATCAGGCCGCGCGTCTCCTTGTGCAGGCCGCGCGTCGAATCCTGCAGTTCGGAAATGTCGTCGAGCAGGCTGCGCGCACGCGGAGCATAGTCGCGGCCCGCCTCGGTGAGGCTAAGACGCCTTGTGGTGCGATTGATGAGCCGGACGCCGAGGTCGTCTTCCAGTTCCTTGATGGTGCGGCTGACCGCCGTCGTCGACATGTTGAGATCGCGGGCCGCCGCCGACAGGCTGCCCAGCAGGCAGACTCGATCGAACACCCGCATCGCCGTCAGAAGATTCATCTTGCCTTCCCCTCGCCGTCGCGGCCCCGCCGCCATCGGCTGCGTCCTGTAGAAAACAGCGCCCAGCAACGACGCGGCAAGGGCATTCCACCGAATTTGGGCGTAAAATCAACAATGGGAGAACCGATATGACATCCAGACCTCTTCATCCGGCGATCGGCACATTTGCGAAAGGCGCGAAGAGCGGCGCGCTTGGCCGCCGCGAGTTCCTGGCGCTGGCCAGCGCCTTCGGCGCCAGCACCGCGATTGCCTATGGGCTCATCGGTCAGCCGGTCCCGGCGCGGGCCGAAGAAGCCGCCCAACCCAGGAAGGGCGGCGTGCTGCGTGTTGCCATGCAGGTGATGGAGCTGGAAGACCCGCGCAAGTTCAAGGTTTCGCAGATGGGCAACATCGCCATGCAGTTTCTCGAACCGCTGGTGCGCTGGAAGCCGGATTTCACCTTCGAGCCGGTGCTGCTGCAGAGCTGGGAGATCAATGCGGACGCCACGGAATATGTGCTCAAGGTGCGCCCGGGGGTGAAATGGTCGAACGGCGACGATTTCACCGCCACGGATGTCGCCTTCAACATCACGCGCTGGTGCGAGAAGGATGCCGCCGGCAACTCGATGGCCGGGCGCATGACCGCGCTGATCGATCCCGACACCAAGGTGGCGCGCACTGGTGCCATCGAGGTTCGCGACGGCCACACCGTGGTCCTGAAACTGTCTCAGCCCGACATCACCATCATCCCCGCGATGACCGACTACCCGGCATTGATCGTCCACCACACCTTCAATCCGAAGGCTGCGCCACTGTCGGCCAACCCCGTTTCCACGGGCCCGTTCGAACTTAAAAAACTCGATGTCGGCGTTGCTGCCTCGGTGCGCAAGCGGCCGGACGGGTCGTGGTGGGGCGGCGAGGTGTTCCTCGACGGCATCGACTGGACCGACTACGGCACCGACTCGGCCGCCACCGTCTCCGCCTTCGAATCCGGTGAGATCGACCTGAATGGGCAGACGCAGTCCTATGACGTCGCCATGCTCGACAGGCTGGGCCTGAAGAAAAGCGAGATCGTCACTGCCGCCACCCTGGTCTCGCGCTGCAACGTCAACGCCAAACCCTATGACGACAAGCGCGTGCGCAACGCCATACAGCTTGCGGTCGACAACGAAGCGGTGCTGCAACTGGGCGCCGACGGCATGGGTATCGTCGCGCAGAACGATCATGTCGGACCGATGCATCCCGAACACGCCGACCTGCCGCCGATCAAACGTGATCCGGTCCGGGCCAGGGCATTGCTCGAGGAAGCCGGCCAGCTCGATTTCGAGTTTGATCTGATCTCGGTCGAAGCCGATTACCGCAAGGAAAGCTCCGATGCCGTCGCCCAGCAGATGCGCGAAGCCGGCTTCAAGGTGAAACGCACCGTCATCCCGGAATCGGCATTCTGGAACGACTGGACGAAGTATCCCTTCGCGACCACCAATTGGAACGCCCGACCGCTCGGCATCCAGACCTATGCGCTTGCCTACCAGACCGGTTCGGCATGGAACGAGACAGGGTTCGCCGATCCCGACTTCGATGCCAAGGTCCACAAGGCCAACGCCATCGCCGATCCGGAGCAGCGCCGTGCGGTGATGAAGGAACTGCAGGTCATGCTGCAGGATTCCGGCATCATCGTTCAGCCCTACTGGCGAAAGCTGTTCTGCCATATGAAACCTGCCTTGATGGGTTACCAGATGCATCAGGCCTATGAGCAGGACTTCACCCGGGCTTGGCTCGCCGCCTGATCGCGGGCGACAGGGCGGCGCATTCTGCAGCGCCGTCTTTACCCTTGGTCACCGGGAAAGTTGCGGCGTGGCGCCGCCATCAAGAACGGTCGTGGAGCAGTGCGGGCTTCGCATCGGACACGATGCACAGATGCGCCCACACATGCCCTGCCATGGCAGGTCAGCAGGGACCTCAGGCCGCCACATCAGACCAGCCGGCACACCAAGCATGCGAAACATTCTGGTTTCTGCGTCTGTCATCGTCACACTCCGGTTCACAACTGGAGCTTACTTTTGCCTGACGGCAGCGAAACCCGCTTTCCCCGACAACGACCTTCCCGAAAACCGGGAGAATTCACGCCTGGATGCCAACCGGAAGACAAGACCCGCGGCGGCAGGATCGAGTCACTTGAGCGATCTTGCCGCCTCCTCCTTGTGATCATACCGGATCTTAACAGGCGTCCGTCGCGCAGTTTAGCGGAAATCGCCCGACTTGTTGTTACGCGGAACTCCGGTCTGCCGCGGACGTTAAGCCCGGCAAGACATTTCTTGCTGAAGCAAGAGCGAGTATTGTGAAGCGGACGCAACCAGTCCCGAGCCACACACGGCCTGTTGGATTTGACGCAATGGCATGTTGAAATGACGGAACAAGCGGAGTTATTCCCATCCGATTTGGAGATTCTAAATTGCCAGTCCGAATATGCTGCGTCTTTGGGACCTGGCAATTGCTCAGCTTGGTTGCCTCACTTCGCCAGTCAATAGCGGATGAAAGCTCGCCGCCGCAACAGGAGCATGAGGACTATCTTGTCCTTTATGAAACGGCCGGCGTTTCCGAGCATTTCAAGACTGATCTTGCTAAGCTTGCGTCTACAGTATGGACCTGGAAACGGATCATATGGGCATACGACCTTCTGACATCCGAGCGTAAATATGGGCAACTGCAAATTTTCCGGATCCATCATCAGATCCGAGCCACGATAGGTCTTGAAGTGAGTTCTGCAGATGAAATCTGGGCCTGCTTCGTTAACCGGCCATCGGAAAAAATACTGCTGGACTCATACCCAAGAGCCAAGATCGTTCTGTATGAGGATGGCTTGACATCATACCTTCCGTTTGAAGTGTCAACCATGGCACGGCCGCCAGGCACCAGGCTTCGAAAGCGCATCACCGGAGCCTTTATTGCAGGCCTCTCTGCAATTTCACCGGCGCTCCGTTTAAGGAAAATGGCTGACAAGATAGAAAGACGCCACCTGAAACGGGTGAGACTCTTTTACTCTTTGCTTAGCGAAATCCCCGTTCCATATGCTCTGGCGGATGTACCGAGATCGCAGGTCGGCGCTTCACTGATGCGCGATTTAATAGATGAGGTCAGCAGGGATGCGCTTTCCGGCGACAATGGAGATTGCCGTGCGTCAACCAACCCGCGGATCCTGCTGCTGGGCCAGGCATTGTCACGAAACGGCATAATGTCGTACGCGCAAGAGGCGGCGATCTATCGGCACATTGCGGAGCAGATCGTCGAGAGGGGATACGATATCGTCTGGAAGGAACATCCTAGAATAAGGGCGCCCTTCTTCCCCGAGTTGCTTGATGCGGTCGGAAATATGACATCCGACCCCAGCACCAGGATCACGGAGGCGAACCTTCCGCACACATACCCGATAGAGCTTATCGTATCCCGGATGAATATCGTTTGCTGCGTCTCCGGCACGTCAGCCGCCCTTCTTTATCTGAAATGGCTTTACGGCATCAAAGCATACACATTTGCAGAAACATTGATCCCGCTCATGACCGGCGCGGACATTTTAATGAGTGACATGGTAAGGACCCATGCGATGCCTTTTTCAGCGCTCCAATCTTCGAATGAGACACAAGCAGGTATCTGTTGAAGGCGGGTGTCCGGTTTAGTGACACGTATGGCACCCATGATATCCTGATGGATGCCATGCTCAGCGGGAACACGCGGTAACCAATGCTGGTTCGGTGCGGACAAGCCACATCGATAATGGCGACAAACTATTTTCTGGCCTGTTTTATATGAGACCGGCAGACTACGACGCCGTTGTGGGACCCGACAATCAGTCGTTTTAATCCAAGTATGTCACGCTCGAGGACAGAGCCGCGCTGTTTAATGATGCCTATGTCGACGACACCCACTTGGAGTGCGTTGAAACCGTCAAGTACGACAGGAATCTGCTGGTGTTGTTCATCAATTCGATTGAATCGGTCCACGGCGTCACAGTCCGCCAGCCCACAGCCAAATGCCGGCTTTTCGTCAATCTGGTTGGAGAAGTCGAAAAGCCGTTTTACATCAAAGGAAAAAAGATACGGCCGCGCTATGTTCCGGTGCACCAAAGCCAGGATGAAGCGGAACAAACCTGGCTAAAGAGGCTCAAGCAAAAATTGCGGCTTTGAGAGACACGCCGTCGATCTGAGTTTCAGCCTGAACCGCCAATACCGAGCCGGATTCGACCTTTGCGGCGGCCAGGCACAGATTGGAACAGAATGAGATTTTATCCAGCCGCCGAACGGATCGCTTTTTTCGGCACGCTTATCGCTGTTCTTGCCCTTGCATTGCTGCCTATACCCCGACTCGAGGAGTATGGGATCGATATCGGTTTCCGGTCCGACAAGCTGAACCACGCCAGCGCCTTTGCCGTCATGACTTTCCTTGGAGGGCTCGGCTGGCCCGATCGCAAGACAAGGCTGATCGTCTTCCTCGCCATGGTTGGAGCGGCGATCGAGGTCCTCCAGGGCACGGCGCTGATACGACGTGATCTGGATGTGTTCGACTGGGTTGCCGATTGCGCCGGCATCGCATGTGGCCTCGTGGCCGTGATCTGTGTGAACTGGATCTTGCGGCGCAGAGGTTGAGCCTGTTGTCAGGCCTTATGTGCACGGCGCCGATAGCCACAGGAGTTCGCCCTCGGCTCCATTGACTCGGCGAAATCGGATTGCAACGATCCGATCCGGGAGTAGCGATTTTTCTACCTTGGCCGGACAGATGAAGCTTCGGGCGCGGCACCCAGGAAGCGCACCATCATTATTGAGGGACGATGACGATCCAGATCAGGCTTCCGGGTGGTGTGTTGAAGGTCAAGCAACGTCATGAACTGCGGCGGCGGGAGTACAAGGGCGAAGTCCCGGTCTGGCAGTGTGGCAAATATTTCGTCATCTGGTGGCCCAGTACAATTCCTGATCGACCCTCCAAGAGCTCGAATACTGACAAGGAGCTTGAAATGACCCTTCCATCGACTGGAGAAGGCACGTAAGCTCTATGCATCATGGCTTTGCGAATCAGATTGCCGGGGGGCACACTGAAGGTGAAGACCTACCGCGAACTGCGTGATCGCGAGCGGGATCGCAGGGTGCCTGTGCTGAAGCTGGGATCACTCTATTTCGTCTGGGCTTCGGCCAAACTGCATTCGCACAAACACAATCCGACGCTCTGATTTTTTTGCCGGGGTTCACACTTTTCCCTGAAATCGCTCCAGAGCCGCCCATTCGCAGGTAGCGCGACCTGGGTCAGCTTGCCTCGCGCATCGCTTCGGCCGCCTGCAGGTCGACCGACACCAGCTGACTGACGCCCTGCTCGGCCATGGTCACGCCGAACAGCCGGTTCATGCGCGCCATGGTGATGGGATTGTGGGTGATGATGACGAAGCGCGTCTCGGTGGTGGCGGCCATCTCGTCCATCAGGTTGCAGAAGCGTTCGACATTGTGGTCGTCGAGCGGCGCGTCGACTTCATCGAGCACGCAGATCGGCGCCGGATTGGTCAGGAACACAGCGAAGATCAGCGACATCGCCGTCAACGCCTGCTCGCCACCGGACAGCAGCGTCATGGTCTGTGGCTTCTTGCCGGGCGGGCGGGCAAGGATTTCGAGACCGGCCTCGAGCGGATCGTCGGATTCGATCAGCTGCAATTCCGCCGTGCCGCCGCCAAACAGATGCGAGAACAGCCGCTGGAAATGCCCGTTGACGACCTCGAAGGCGGCCAGCAGCCGCTCACGGCCTTCGCGGTTGAGGCTCTGGATCGCCTGCCTGAGCTTGCGGATCGCCTCGATGATGTCCTCGCGCTCCGACACGATCGCCTCCAGCCGGTCGGATAGCTCCTTCTGCTCCTCCTCGGCGCGCAGATTGACGGCGCCGAGCCGTTCGCGCTCGATCTTCAGCCGATCGAGCTGACGCTCGATCTCGGCCATTTCAGGCATCGGGCTGTCAGCCTCAAGACCGGTGTGGCGGATGACCAGATGCGGTGGTGTGTTCAGCGTCTCCTGGATGCGCGCCTCGACCTCCAGCCGGCGTTCGTCGGCTGCGGTCAGCCGCTCTTCGGCGCGAACGCGGGTCTCGCGCGCCTCGGCCAGGAACTGGATGGCGCCGGCGGCGGCCTTGTCCAGTTCGGATTGCCGGTTCTCCGCTTCCTGCAAACGGTCGGCCGCCGCCTTGCGCAAGCTCTCGGCCTCGGTGAGCTGCGACAGCAAGGCACGCCGCTTGGCGTCGATTTCATCGGGAGCATCGGCCAGCCGCTCGCGTTCGGCCTCGGCCTCGGCCTTGCGTTCGCCGAGCGATGCGATCTGCGTCGAGGCGTTTTCGGCCCGCTCCAGCCAGTTGCTGCGCTCGGCGCCAATGGCATCGAGCCGGCGCGCGCGCGCCTCGGCTTCGCGCCGCAGCCCCTCATGCACGGCACGCGCATCGGCAAGCGCGGCGCGGTCGCGGGCGACATTGGCCGAGGACTGTTCGAGCTGCAATTGCAGATCGCCAAGATCGGGCGCGTCCTGCAGCAGCATTTCCGCCTCGGCGAAGGCGGCCGAAATCTCCTCATGGCTGTCGACGATGCGGGCGCGCGCTTCATCGAGCGCGGCGCGCCGGCTCTGCAATTCGCCGCCGGCTCTCTCGGCCTCGGCCAACGCATTGCGGGCAGCGTCCAGCCGATGCTGGGCGTCACGACCGGCCTGGCGCGTGTTGCGCTCGGCCTCGCTTGCCAGGCGCAGCGCCTGTTCAGCCTCTCCCAGCGCCTCCTCGGCCTGGCGCAGGACGAGCGTCGCCTGTATCGCCTCGGCATCGAGCTCAGCCAGCCGGTTCTTCTGCGCCAGCCGTTGTGCTGCGGCGGTCGGCGCATCGGCGCTGGCGGTAAAGCCATCCCAACGCCAGAGCGCGCCTTCACGGCTGACCAGCCTCTGGCCGGGAGCAAGCAGCGATTGCAACCGGCGGCCGTCGCCGGCGGTATCGACGATACCGACCTGCGCCAGGCGGCGGGCGAGCTGTGCCGGCGCGTGAACCACGCTGGCAAGGCTTTTTACGCCTTCGGGCAGGGCCGCGTCGCCGGGCTGGATCCCGCTTTCGCCCCAATGCACCGGAGCGCTGCGGTCGAGCGGCACGTCGAGATCTTCGCCAAGGGCCGCACCCAGCGCCGTTTCGAAACCGCGATCGACGCTGATCTGTTCCAACACGGCCGGGAAGAGATCCCCACTGGCGGCATTCAGGATTTTTGCCAGAGTGCGCGCTTCGGTTTCGATCCGTGCCAGCTCGGCCCTGGCATCCTGAAGCGGTGGCCGGGCGGCGCTTTCGACAGCGCGGGCATCGATGACCGACTGCTCGGCCTCGGACACGGCAGCCTCGGCCTCCTCCAGCAGCGCCATGGCCTGTTCGACCAGCACGCGCTTCTCGGCCGGATCGGGCAGGCCAGCGACCTTGGAGAGTATCTCCGACAATTCCCGGTCGACATCGGCAAGCTGACGCGCGAAGCGGTCGCGGCGCTCGGCGGTGTCGCGCAGCGTCCGTTCGATCTGGTTGCGCGAGGCGGCAGCCTCGGCCCGTTCGGCGGTCAGCGCGGCGAGCTTGGCTTCGCTTTGCGAAAGCGTCGACGCCGCCTGTTCGAACGCCGCACGGGTGGTGGCTTCGCGTTCGGCGGCGCCGGCATTTTCCGAATTGAGTGCTGCCTCTTCGGTGCGAAGGCGCTCGAGAATGTCCGCATTGTCGCGGACCATGCGCTCTTCACGTGCGATATCGCCGTCGAGCTGCTGCAGCCGGCGCTCGAGTTCGCTCTGACGGGCGCGGATGCGACCGGCTTCCTCCTCGATCTGCGACTTGGCGATCGACAGGCGCTGGAAGGCAGCGGCGGCGGCGGCTTCCGCGTCGCGCAGGTCCGGCAGCCTATGAGCGCCGATGCCTTGCTCCCTGGCGGCGGCCATCTGGGCTGCGGCGCGGTCGCCGACCAGTGCTGTCGCAACCGCCAGCGCCGAACGTGCCTCGCCTTCCTGGGTCTTGGCCAGTGTCCAGCGCAAATGCAAAAGCGTCGCTTCTGCCTTGCGGATATCGGCCGACAGGTTCTTGAAGCGGGACGCCTGGCGCGCCTGGCGCTTCAGGCTTTCGATCTGGCTTTCCAGCTCGCCGACGACGTCGTCCAGTCGTTCGAGGTTCTGCTCGGCCGCCTTCAGCCGCAGTTCTGCCTCGTGGCGGCGGGTGTGCAGGCCGGAAATGCCTGCCGCCTCTTCGAGCAGCGCGCGGCGTGCCTGCGGCTTGGCCTGGATCAGTTCGCCAATGCGGCCTTGACCGACCATCGACGGCGAACGCGCGCCGGTTGACTGGTCTGCGAACAGAAGCTGCACGTCCTTGGCACGGGCCTCCTTGCCGTTGATACGGTAAAGCGAGCCGGCCTCGCGCTCGATGCGGCGCGACACCTGCAGTTCGTCGGCATCGTTGAAGGCAGCGGGCGCCGAGCGGTCACTGTTGTCGAGGAAAAGCGTGACTTCGGCGGTGTTGCGTGCGGGCCGAGTGCCCGAGCCGGAAAAGATGACGTCGTCCATGCCGGACGCGCGCATGTTCTTGTAGGAGCTTTCGCCCATCACCCAGCGCAGCGCCTCGACAAGGTTCGACTTGCCGCAGCCATTCGGCCCGACAATGCCGGTCAGGCCGCGTTCGATGACGAACTCGCCGGGCTCGACGAAGGACTTGAAACCGAGGAGGCGAAGGCGCGAAAACTTCATTCGCCCCGCCCACTAAGCGGATTTCCGTGATTTTGCGAAAGGAATTCGCGGCACGACAGGAAGCCGCGCACGCCGAAGCGCCGCCGCCTCAGGGCTGACTGGATGTCAGAGCAGAGGGTCGATGATGGCCGACATTTCCTCAATCGACATCGCCCCTTTGTAGGTCTTACCGTTGATGAAGAAGGTCGGTGTCGAGTCGACCTTGAATTCATTGGCGCCGCGCTTCTGGACCGATCTCACATCGTCCAGAAGTTTCTGGTCCGTCAAGCAGGCCTCGAAGGACTCCTGTGTAAAACCGGCGAGCTTCGAGATTTGCAGCAGCGCATCCTTGGTATTCTGAACGCCAACCCAGTTCGCCTGCTGCCTGAACAGGACGTCGACCATAGGGTAATAGTTATCCTTGGCGCAGCGCGCCAGCATAAAACCGGCTTCGGCGCTCGGATCGAACGGGAATTCGCGCAGGATGTAGCGGACCTTGCCGGTGTCGATGTACTTGGTCTTCAGGTCCGGAAAGGTGGTCTCGGCGAAATGCGCGCAGTGTGGGCAGGTCATCGAGGCGTATTCGACGATGGTGACCTTGGCGTCATCCTTGCCAAGCTGCTTGTCGGGCAGCGCACCCGGCTTCATCAGTTCCGCCACATCCACGGTGCCCTGGGCCTCCGGCGCGGTGGCGGCGGCCGGCGTGGCCGCCTTCGCGGGGGCGGCCGGGGCCGCAGGCTTCACATCCGCGGCCTTCGCCTCCTCGCCAGAGTCGCTGCAGGCGGCGAGCAGGGCCACCGCCGGAATGGCGGCCAGCGAAGACAGGACATTTCTGCGAGACAAGCTTTGACCAAACGGGGGACGGTTCATACGAATCACCTGACAAGGGTTGGATTTTGCAATGCAAAGACACGAAAAGGCGAGAGTTGGCGCGAATTAAGGCATCTCGATCCCCAATCCAATCGCGAAACCTGACAAGGGCGATCACGAATGCGAGATATTGACGACGAATCCATGACTTTCTTCAAGACGCCTATGATTTTCTCTCCCCAATAATGGTCGCGCCAAGTTTCTCCAGCGAGGCGCGCAGTTCATCATTATCGACCAGGCCGACAGTTCCCGACAATTTCGTCTTCTCAGCCGCCGTCAGCGGCCTCAGGGCCGGTTTGCGCTTTCCTTTGTCGGCTGTCACCGGCTTCTGCAGGATCCTGATGCGGTTGATGGCGGTGAAGCCGAGGAAGGCGTTGACCCGGTTGATGATCTCGCCCGTCTCGTGCTGCAGATGAAGTGCCGCCATGCCTTCGCAGGCAATGACCAGCACGGCCGGCTCGAACGGATCGTCCTCATGCATACGGCGCGGCCACTGGATTTTTTCGGGGCGCGAATGGCTGGCCAGCCGCGGGCCGGCGATCTCGTCCCATGACTGGACGAGGCCGATCGAAATGCCGGCCCGCTTGCGCAGCACCGGATCGAGGATCCTGGTCGCGAGATCGCTGACCGGGACGGGATTGCCGTAGGGCGTTCTCCCTGCCATGTACGTCCTCCAGCGACGACCCAGCAGATACCGGCCAGGCCAATACAAGATCAATGGCACCAGCAGACCAGACCCGCAAGACCGCATCCTGGGATAGTGGCAAAGCCACATCCGGAGATAGCAGCACAGCTGCATCCGGTGTCAGCGACGATATCGCATCCCGCCTGCTCAGCTGGTACGATGTGCATCACCGTGAATTGCCGTGGCGCATCACACCAATTGAGCATGCGCGCGGCGTGCGGCCTGATCCCTACCGCATCTGGCTCTCCGAGGTCATGCTGCAGCAGACCACCGTCGAAGCGGTGAAGGCTTATTTCAAGGTATTCGTCGAGAAATGGCCCGATGTCGAAGCGCTGGCCGCGGCGCCCACCGAGGACGTGATGAAGGCCTGGGCCGGGCTCGGCTACTACTCCCGCGCCCGCAATCTCAAGGCCTGTGCCGATCTTGTGGCCGCGCGTGGCGGCCGGTTTCCCGACACGGAGACGGGTTTGAGAGAACTGCCCGGCATCGGCGCCTATACGTCGGCGGCCATCACGGCGATTGCCTTCGATCGCCCCGCCGCCGTTGTCGACGGCAATGTCGAACGTGTCATCTCCCGGCTGTTTTCGATCACAACCCCGCTCAGCGAAGCCAAGCCCGAGATCCGTGCCCATGTCGAGCGCATGGTGCCCGGGACAAGGCCTGGCGACTTCGCCCAAGCGATGATGGATCTCGGCGCCACCATCTGCACGCCACGCCGGCCGCGCTGCATGCTGTGCCCGCTGCGCGAAGACTGCAGCGCGGTCGTTTCAGGCGATCCCGAGCACTTCCCGGTGCGCCTGCCCAAGGCCGACAAGCCGCAGCGGCACGGCGCGGCCTTTGTCGCCGTGCGGGCCGACGGCGCCATCCTTCTGCGCAAACGGGCAGAGAAGGGTTTGCTCGGCGGCATGACCGAGGTGCCGACGACGGGCTGGACCGCGCGGATCGATGGGGCAACCACGGAAGCGGCCGCGCCCTTTCCCGCCGACTGGCGGCATGCGGGCCGCATTGCGCATGTCTTCACGCATTTCGCTCTCGAACTCGAAGTCTTTCACGCTCACATCAAAGGTGATGCGGCAGACGGGCATTTCTGGTCGCTCGCTCACGAGATTTCCGGCGAGGCGCTGCCGACTGTCATGAAAAAGGCAATCGAGGCTGCGATACCCGGCGCGACGAAAAGCCGTCGCCACACAGTGCAAAGAGGCCCCATGACTGAAATACGCCACATCGTTTTCGACATCGGCAGAGTGCTGATCCACTACGATCCCAACATTCCGTTCAGCCGCCTCATTCCGGATGCCGAAGAGAGAAAGTGGTTTTTCGACAATGTCTGCACGCATGATTGGAACATCGAGCAGGATCGCGGCCGCACCTGGGAAGAGGCCGAGGCGCTGCTGATCGCGGACCATCCCGATCACGCGGAAAACATCCGCGGTTTCCGCCGCCATTGGCACGAGATGGTGCCGCATGCTTATGACGACAGCGTCGCCATCATGGTCGGCCTGATCGAGAGCGGCCACGACGTGACCATGCTGACCAACTTCGCCAGCGACACGCTGGCCGAAGCCCGCGAGCGCTTCGATTTTCTCAATCGTCCGCGCGGCGTCACCATCTCCGGCGAGATCGGCATGATCAAGCCCGATCGCGGCATTTACGATCATCACATCGCCGCCTTCGGCCTCGAACCGGCCGCGACGCTGTTCATCGACGACAGCCAGAAGAATGTTGACGGCGCCAAGGCGGCCGGCTGGCAGTCGGTGCTGTTCACCGATGCAAAGGCGCTTCAAGCAGACCTTGAGCGGCATGGCATCGCGACCTGATCGAGACCGGCAATGGGCAAGCTCGTTCTGACCTTCAACCCGGAATGGTCAATACTTGACGCCAGTGTCGAGCATGGCCACTTTCGAGGACGTGGCGATGCCTATTTCCCGACCGACGAGGTAAGCGAATTTATTGTGTCATTGCAGGCCTATCCGCTTAAACGCGCGGATCTGGTCCTGAGATCGCCCGGCCTGATAAGCATCTCGGTTTTCCCGGCGGATGGCGTCGGTCACCTGTTCGTCCGGATCGAGGTCGCGGAGGAGATCGAAGCCCGTGACTTCGCGCGTGTGCGACTCCGGACGGACTATTCGCGTCTGTCGCGTTTTGCCAGTCAGCTCTCACTGATGGCGAAAGGCGAGGTCAGCGAAATCATCCTGGAGGAAGACAAGGCCTGAGCTGCCGATCAGGCCCCTGCCCGCTCCATGCCGAGCCGCGCGATGCGGCGAAGCTCGTCGATCGGGGTCAGGCCACCGCTGCGCTCATAATGCCAGAAGGTCCAGCCGTTGCAGGCGTCCAGCCCCTGCACTTCGGCACCGATCTTGTGGATCGAGCCGGCGCTGTCGCCGATCGCCACCGTGCCGTCGGCGCGCACCTTGGCCGCCCAGCGCTTCTTGGCATCGTAGAGCGTCGCGCCCGGCATCATCAGGCCGGTGTCGATCAGGCTGACAAAGGCGACGCGCGGCTCGGCGCGCTTGCCCGTGAGAACGGTCAAGTCGGCCTCTTCCAGCGGCCGCACCGCGTCGATGCGCTCGTTGGCGGCGTCGATATAGGCCTGCTCGCGTTCGATGCCGACGAAATGGCGGCCGAGACGCTTGGCCACCGCGCCCGTGGTGCCTGAGCCGAAGAAGGGATCGAGCACGATGTCGCCCGGTTTGGTCGAGGCCATCATGATGCGGGCAAGCAGCGCTTCCGGTTTCTGCGTCGGATGCAGCTTGTCGCCATTGTCGTTCTTCAGCCGCTCGCCGCCGGTGCAGATCGGAAACAGCCAGTCGGAGCGCATCTGGATGTCGTCGTTGGACGCCTTCATCGCTTCGTAGTTGAAGGTATAGCCCTTGCCCTTCTGATCGCGCGTAGCCCAGATCATCGTCTCATGCGCGTTCTGGAAGCGGCGGCCACGGAAATTTGGCATCGGGTTGGTCTTGCGCCAGACGACGTCGTTAAGGATCCAGAAGCCGAGATCCTGCATCTTGGCGCCGACCCGGAAGATGTTGTGATAGGAGCCGATGACCCAGATGGTGCCGTTGGGCTTCAGCACCCGGCGCGCCGCCAGCAGCCAGGCACGCGTGAAAGCGTCATAGGCCTCGAAACTCTCGAACTGGTCCCAGTCGTCGTCGACGGCGTCGACCTTGGACTGATCGGGGCGGTGCAGGTCGCCGTCGAGCTGCAGATTGTAGGGCGGATCGGCGAAGATGACGTCGATCGATTTTTCGGGCAACCGGTCGAGCGCGGCGACGCAGTCGCCCTTGAGGATCGTGTCCAGCCATTCGGATTGCTGGGGAGCGTGGGATAGCTCGTCGAGAAGACGCACGGCAGACATTCTGACACCCAAGGCACGCGTTACTGTTTACTCTCCGTTATGGTTACCGATCAGCGTAAATATTCCGTGAAGGCCAAGGGACGGGTGTGGCGAATTTGCGAAGGCGGCCCTGTTGGTGTATGCCGCGCCGCCTGAGCCTTCCGAGGCCACTTCGCCCTCCTATTGTCCGGATCACCATGCCCCAGCCAGACCTTGTCATCTTCGATTGCGACGGCGTGCTCGTCGATTCCGAGATCATCGCCGCCCGCGTCGACGCCGAGCTTTTGACCTTGGCAGGATACGAGATATCGGCTGAGGAGATTTCGGAGAGCTATGCCGGCCTGACCTTCAAGGACATCATGCTGCGGGTCGAGGAAAAGTCCCGCATCCCCTTCCAGGCCTCTCTGATCGACAGGGAGGAACAATTGGTCGACCGCAAACTGCGCAGCGACGTCCGCGCCATCGATGGCGTGCGCGAGGCCGTTGCCGCGGTAAGCGTGCCGCGCTGCGTCTGCTCGAATTCACGCTCCGAGCGGATCGAATTCATGCTGGAAAAGGTGCATCTTCTGCCGTTTTTCACCGACCGGATTTTTTCGGCGATGGAAACACCGACCGGGAAAACGAAACCGGCGCCGGACGTGTTCCTGTTCGCGGCGGAGAAACTCAGCGCCAACCCGGCGAACACTTTCGTTATCGAGGATTCCGTGCACGGCGTTCACGGCGCAAGGACGGCGGGCATGCGGGTGATCGGCTTCACCGGAGCCGCCCACAGCTATCCCGGCCATGCCGACGCGCTCACCGAGGCCGGCGCCGAAACGGTGATCCGCCGCTGGGCAGAGTTGAAAAGCGTGATCGCGGCGCTGTCGGAGTGGTCGGACGCCTGAGGGCGATTGAATTTCGCCCTCGTGGCGGGACTTTTCTCGCCCGGTCGGTCTACCGTTCTCGTGCTTCAGAGTGGTAGGAGGCGATACTGCAATTTTGGGAGCTGGTTTTCATTTCAAAACCCTGATGGCTATGCGATGATTGCGTCATGACGATTGAGCTTGAAATCACGCCAGAGTTACAGGCCCGCATCGATGCTATCGCGGCGCGGTCCAGCCTGTCCGCGTCGGAAGTCGTTGCGGACGCGCTTGAGAACGGCCACTCCCTTGAGTGGCAGGAGCGGTTTTTAGACAAGGTGAACGCAGGAATTGAAGCGGCCGACCGTGGTGAATTTGCCAGCCGTGCCGATATCGAGCGGGTGTTGAACAAGTACCGCCCCACCTGATGCAGGTTTCATGGACGAGCGCCGCTCTCGACGACCTCGACCAGATTCAGGATTTTATCGCGCAGGACAGTCCCGTTGCGGCGTATCGGCTAACAGCCGATCTGATTGGTCGCACCGACGAACTCTTGGCGTCAAATCCCATGGTCGGACGCAAGGGACGAGCGGGCGGAACCCGCGAGCTTGTGATAGCGCGGACATCCTATATCGTTGTTTATCGGGTGCGCGGCAGTGACGTTGAAATCATCGCCGTTGTCCATGGGGCCAGAGAATGGCCGGAGAGCCTCACATAGCCCGCCCATGTCTTGTGTTCGCCGCTTAGTTCGTCGCGGCGGCTCTCTTCCTCTGCTTCTTCTTCGGCTTGTCGGCCGTTGCCTGATGCGCGGTTTCGTCATAGCCGGCAAAGGCCTGATAGTCCTGCGCCGTCGGCTCGGGCACGACAATATTGGAATCGGTGAAGACGAACTGCGTGGCGACCGAAGGATCGGTGACCTGGACCTGATACTGGTGGATCTGCGAATAGAGGACCTCGGTGCCATGCATCACAGCCGTGCGGATGGGCATGGTGATGGTGCCTGGAGAAAACTTCGGTCCGGGGACAATCTTGCCGGCGACCGCGATCTTCATCGTCAGCTGGCCGTTGGCACGGCTGCAGTCGCGTGTCACGTCGCTGACCGATGCCTGGTAGATGATGTTGGCCGATTCGTCGGGCGGAGTTGCAGCAGCGGCGTCAGCCTCGGCCTGGGCCGCGGCATCCTGCGCGGCGTCGCCGGTCTTCTTGATCCTGGGCTTGGGCTTCTGAGCTTCCTTGGAATAGGTGTTGAAGAAAGCCGTGCCGTCCCGCACCGTCACCCTGGGACAATAGGCCTGCAACTGGCTGGCCAGTATCTTGGGATCCTGGGGCGGCGGTGGCGCCGTCGGGTCCTCCTTCTTGCCTATGCCGAGGTTCAGGATGCCATTGTCGCCCGATTGGCAGCCGGCGGCGGCAAGCATAAAGCCGGTGAGCGCAAGACCCGCCAAAAAGCGACCACTGAATGTACGAAACGCCATGAAACTGCACTTCCCTCTCGCAAAGCTGGTGACGTATATCAACCGCGCGGCAAAAATGCGACTGAGCCAGCGCAGAAATTAACCACCTTGCGGTGGATGGAAAAGCCAAGCAGTAACGGAATTGTGACATGCATTATGTGAGTACCCGCGGGGAAGCCCCCGTTCTTGGATTTTCCGACGCCGTGCTGGCCGGGCTGGCGCGCGACGGCGGGCTCTACGTGCCGCGCGAGTGGCCACAGTTTTCCGCCGCCGAGATCCGCGCCATGCGCGGCCTTGCCTATCCCGAACTTGCCATCCGCGTGCTGTCGCCGTTCCTTGGCGACGAGATCCCGGCCTCCGTTTTCGAGCGGCTGGTGCGCGAAGCCTATGCCACCTTCCGCCACGAGGCCGTCTGCCCGCTGGTGCAGACCGGCCCCAACACCTTCATCCTGGAACTCTTCCACGGGCCGACGCTCGCCTTCAAGGACGTGGCGATGCAGCTTCTGGCCCGGCTGATGGACCATGTGCTTGCCGAACGCGACCAGCACGCCACCATCGTCGGCGCCACCTCGGGCGATACCGGCGGGGCGGCCATCGATGCCTTTGCCGGTCGCAGCCGGACCGACATCTTCATCCTTTTCCCGCACGGCCGCGTCTCGCCGGTGCAGCAGCGGCAGATGACGACGTCGACGGCTGCAAACGTCCATGCGCTGGCGATCGAAGGCAATTTCGACGATTGCCAGGGCCTGCTCAAGGACATGTTCAACGATCACGGATTTCGCGACCGGGTGGCGCTTTCGGGCGTCAACTCGATCAACTGGGCCCGGATCATGGCCCAGATCGTCTATTATTTCTCCTCGGCGCTGTCGCTTGGCGCGCCGGACAGGCCGGTCTCCTTCACCGTGCCGACCGGCAATTTCGGCGATATCTTCGCCGGCTACGCGGCCAAGAAGATGGGCTTGCCGATCGAGCGGCTGGTCATCGCCACCAACGACAATGACATCCTGGCGCGGACCTTCGCGACAGGGGAATATCGCACCAAGGGTGTCTTTGCGACCACGTCGCCGTCGATGGATATCCAGGTGTCGTCCAATTTCGAACGCCTGCTGTTCGAGGCCTCCGGCCGTGACGCGGCGACCGTGCGGCGCTACATGGACGGTCTGAAGCAGTCCGGCGCTTTCACCATCGAACCCCAGCAAATCGCCGGGATGCGGTCGGAATTCGACGCCGGCCGGGCTGATATGGACGAGGTCGCCGCCACCATCCGCTCGACGCTCGCGGCCAGCAACTATCTGCTCGATCCGCACACCGCGGCAGCTGTGCATGTCGCTGCGGGCAAGGCGTCAGGCGCCGTGCCGATGGTGGTGCTGGGTACCGCACACCCGGCAAAATTCCCGGCCGCCGTCGAAGCCGCCAGCGGCGTGTCGCCCGCACTGCCCGCATGGCTAGGTGGGTTGATGACATCGGAGGAAAAATACACGGTACTTCCCTCCGACCTGAAAATGGTGGAAGATTATGTCGGCCGCCGCGCGCGGGCGGCGCGTTAAGGAGTACTAGCCATATGGGTGTTGAGGTAAGCCGTCTGTCGAACGGCCTGACAGTCGCCACCGAAACCCTTCAAAGCATCGAATCGGTTGCCCTTGGTGCCTGGGTCAAGTCGGGTGCCCGCAATGAACGTGAGGACGAGCATGGCATGGCCCATCTGCTCGAGCACATGGCGTTCAAGGGCACGAAAAGGCGGAGCGCCTTCGAAATCGCCTCGGAGATCGAAGACGTCGGCGGCGAAATCAACGCCGCCACCAGCGTCGAAACCACTTCCTACTATGCCAGGGTGCTCTCCGACGACGTGCCGCTGGCCGTCGACATTCTTGCCGACATCCTGCAAGAGTCCGAATTCGACCCGCAGGAACTCGAACGCGAACAGCATGTGATCCTGCAGGAGATCGGCGCCGCGCACGACACCCCCGACGACATCGTCTTCGACCGTTTCACGGAAACCGCCTATCGCCATCAGACCATCGGCCGCTCCATTCTCGGCACACCCGAAACGGTCAAATCCTTCACCTCCAAGCAACTCCACGACTTCATCGAGCGGCAATATGGCGCCGAGCGCATGGTGATTGTCGCCGCCGGCGACATCAAGCATGACAATTTCGTGCGCGAGGTCGAAAAGCAACTCGGCGGCTTCCGCAGCAAGGCCGACAGCACCATCCCGCAATATGCGCAATATGTCGGCGGCGACTTCCGTGAGGACCGCGACCTGATGGACGCGCAGATCGTGCTGGGGTTCGAAGGCCGGGCCTATCATGTGCGCGACTTCTATGCCTCGCAGGTGCTGTCGATGATCCTCGGCGGTGGCATGTCGTCGCGCCTGTTCCAGGAGGTCCGCGAGAAGCGCGGCCTGTGTTATTCGGTCTATGCTTTCCATTGGGGCTTTTCCGACACCGGCGTCTTCGGCGTCCATGCCGCGACCGGCCAGAGCGACATCGCCGAACTGGTGCCTGTCATCATCGACGAACTGCAGAAGGCCGGCGAGAAGATCCTGCAGGAAGAACTCGACCGGGCGCGCGCCCAATATCGCGCCGGACTGATCATGTCAGCCGAAAGCCCGGCCAGCCGCGCTTCGCAGATCGCACGACAGTTGCTTCTGTTCGGCCGGCCGATCGCCAAGGAGGAACTGATGGAACGGCTGTCGGCGCTGACGGTCGAGCGGCTGACCGATCTATCGTCGCGTTTGTTCTCGACCAAGCCGACGCTTACCGCTGTCGGGCCTGTGGGCACACTGGCGCCATACGAGGCGATCCTCGAATCGCTCGCAGGCACGCAGACCACGGCCCGTAAGCTCGCCGTCTAAGCCCCTCGAAGCGTCGTGTTCGCGCTCCCTTTCTTCCGCCGCGACCTGCCGGCGCTGAAAGGCGACCGCGTCACGCTGCGCGTGCCGTTCACCAACGACTTCCGCGAGTGGGCGGCGGTGCGTGGCGATAGCCGCGCCTTCCTCGAACCCTGGGAGCCACGCTGGACTCCCGATGAACTCGACCGCAACGCATGGCGGCTGCGCATCAGCCGCTACCGCGAGGATTATGCGCAAGGAACCGCTATCGCCTTCTTCATCTTCGAGAGGAGCAGTGGCAAGCTGGCCGGCGGCATCACGCTCGGCAACATACGCCATGGCGTCTCGCAGAGCGGCCATGTCGGCTACTGGATCGGCGAGCGCTTCGGCGGCCGCGGCCTGATGACCGACGCGGTCAAGGTGGTGGCCCGCTTCGCCTTCGATACGCTGAGGTTGCACCGGATCGAAGCGGCCTGTATTCCCGACAATATCCGGTCGATCCGCGTGCTTGAAAAAGCCGGATTTCGGCGCGAAGGACTGCTGCGATCCTATCTCAGGATCAACGGCATCTGGCAGGACCACTACCTCTACGCCCGGATCGCGGACGATCCGCCGGGCGTTGGAACGAAGGACTGATTTTTGACGAATTTCCTGCGCAACGGGTCGCTGTTCGCCTTTGTCCTCGCGACACTCCTGACGCTGTGCGCGCCATCGTCGGCCTTTGCCGTCGAACCGATCAAGATTGCCCGCGACGACGTCGCGCTCGACCTTTCCGGCGCCGTCGAGATCTACCGCAACCAGGGCGAGAATTTCCAGGTGTCGACCGCGCCGGGTCCGGACGGTATCGTGCGGCGCATCGAGGTCGAGGCCAATGATGCCCGTTCCACCGGCGACTGGGCTGTTTTCGCGCTCGCCAACACCACCGACCAGCAACTCGACCGGCTGATCGTCGCACCGCATTTCCGCCTGGTGAATTCCGGCATCTTCTGGCCGGATCTCGGCTCGACCCGCATCGCCGCCATCACGCCCAGCGAAGGCTTCGCGCTCGATCGCCAGACCAGCCCCGACGCCGACGTTTTCCGGGTGACGCTGAACCCCGGCACGGTGATTACCTTCATCGCCGAACTGGCCTCGCCGAAGCTGCCGCAGGTCTACCTCTGGGATCCGGAATCCTACAAGGACTCGGTCAATTCCTACACGCTGTTTCGCGGCATCGTCATCGGCATTGCAGGCCTGCTGGCGCTGTTCCTGACCATCCTTTTCGTGGTCAAGGGAACCTCGATGTTCCCGGCAACCGCGGCACTTGCCTGGGCGGTGCTGGCCTATATCTGCGTCGATTTCGGCTTCCTCAACAAGATCATCGAGATATCGCCCGGCAACGAGCAGATGTGGCGAGCGGGAACGGAGGTGGCGCTGGCGGGAACCTTCGTGGTGTTCCTGTTCGCCTATCTCAACCTCAACCGATGGCACGGCCATTTCAGTTATGGCGCGCTGGTCTGGATCCTCGGACTGGTGCTGATCGCCGGCGTCGCCATCGTCGATCCGGCGGTCGCCGCCGGCATTGCCAGGCTGTCCTTCGCCGCCACCGCACTGACCGGGCTTGGCCTGATCATCTTCCTCGGCATACGCGGCTACGACCGTGCCATCATGCTGGTGCCCAGTTGGGTCATGGTGCTGTTGTGGCTATGCGGATCGTGGATGGCGATCACCGGCATGCTCGACAACGACATTGCCCAGCCGGCGCTCGGCGGCGGGCTGATCCTGATCATCCTTCTGATCGGCTTCACCGTCATGCAGCATGCTTTTGCCGGCGGCGCGCTGCATCAGGGCCTGTTCTCCGACCTCGAGCGGCAGGCGCTGGCGGTGGCCGGTTCGGGCGACACGGTATGGGATTGGGACGTGCTGCGCGACCGCGTCGTCACCAAGCCCGACGTCAGCATCCAGCTCGGACTGGCGCCGAACAGCCTTGGCGGCGCGGCCCGCAACTGGCTCCCGGTGCTGCATGCCGACGACCGCGACACGTTCCGCACCACGCTCGACGTCGTGCTCGAACACCGTCGCGGCCGGGTATCGCAGAATTTCCGCCTGCGCGGCGCCGACGGCCACTATCACTGGTTTTCGCTGCGCGCGCGCCCTGTCATCGGATCCGACGGCGAGGTTATCCGCTGCGTCGGTACCATGGTCGACGTGACCGAGCAGAAAAAGTCCGAGGAAAGGCTGCTGCACGACGCCGTTCACGACAATCTGACCGGTCTGCCGAACCGCGAACTTTTGATGAATCGGCTGGAAGCGATCATCTCGATCGCGCGCACCGAAGAAAAGGTGCGGCCAACCGTCTTCGTCATCGACATCGACCGTTTCAAGCAGGTCAATGACGGGCTCGGCATCTCGGCCGGCGACACCATTTTGCTGACCATCGCACGCCGGCTGCACCGGCTGCTCAAGCCGAAGGATTCGCTGTCGCGCTTTGCCGGCGATCAGTTCGCTCTGATGCTATTGTCCGAACAGGATCCGGCCCGCATCGCTGCGGTCGCTGATGCAATCAAGCATGCCATCAACAACCCGATCACCTTTGCCAAGCGCGAGATCGTGCTGACCGCGTCGATCGGACTGATCACCTGGAATTCGCCGCAGATGTCGGCCGAGGACATGGTCAAGGATGCCGAGCTTGCCATGCACCAGGCCAAGCGCTTCGGCGGCGACAGGATCGAGCCGTTCCGTCCGGCTTTCCGCACTGTCGGCACCGACAGGCTGCAGTTCGAATCCGACCTGCGCCGCGCCATCGAGCGGCGGGAATTCACGCTTGCCTACCAGCCGATCGTGCGGCTTGAGGACGGCAGTGTCGCCGGCTTCGAGGCGCTGCTGCGCTGGGACCACCCGCGCCGCGGCATGATCCCGCCGGCGGATTTCATCCCGGTCGCCGAAAGCTGCGGGCTTATCGTGCAGCTCGGCCTGTTTGCCATGCAGCAGGCGGCGGAAGATCTCGCCAGCTGGCAAAAACAGATCGGTGACGCGCCGCTGTCGGTCTCGGTCAATTTGTCCAGCCGCCAGCTGATCCGCCGTGACCTGGTCAGCGACGTCCGCTCGGTCATCGCTCGGGCCAATCTGAAGCCGCGCTGCTTCCGGCTGGAGCTCACCGAATCGCTTGTGATGGACAATCCCGAGCAGACCGCCCATGTGCTGACCAAGCTGAAGCAGCTCGGCATCGGCCTGTCGCTGGATGATTTCGGCACCGGCTATTCCTCATTGGCCTATCTGACGCGTTTCCCCTTCGACACCATCAAGATCGACAAGAGCTTCGTCGACGACAACACGCCCAAGCGCGCGGTGCTGCTGAAATCGATGGTCAACATGGCGCATGAACTCGGCCTGTCCGTCGTCGCCGAGGGCATTTCGGACGAGAGCGACGCGCTGGAACTGCGCCAGATGGGCTGCGAATATGTCCAGAGCTTCATGTTCGGCGCACCAATGCCGGGCGACCAGGTGCTGAAGACGCTAAAGGAGCAGTATCCGCTGACGCAAGCGTGATGGGATTCAGGCGCGCGCCGCCCAGGCGCGGACCTCTGCGATTGGCCGAGACGCCTATCGCTTCGTCATCCTAGGGCGAAGCAAGGAGCGCAGCGACGCGGCGCAGACCCTAGGATCCATGCCGTGAGGTTAAAGCGTTGAAAACGGTTCAGATTTCTTCGCCGCTGCATCCTTCGACATAGGTCACGGAATGGATCCCAGGGTCTCCGCGACGGAGCTTCGCTCCTGCTTCGCCCTAGGATGACGAAGGTGTAGGCGGCTTCGGCTAGCCGCGAATGTTGCGCATGACTGTTCGCGATTACGCGTGTCCGGCCGCCAAGCTGAGATGCGCAAGGTCGATACCGATCGAAGCGAGGATCCGGTCGTATTTGCGCTCGATATCGGTGTCGAACAGAAGCTCGGCATTGGCCGGGCAAGTCAGCCAGCCATTTTCGGCAATCTCGGTCTCCAGCTGGCCAGCGCCCCAGCCGGAATAGCCGAGCGCCATCAGCGCGTGACGGGGCCCGCGGCCGGACGATATGGCGCGCAAGATGTCGACGGTCGCAGTCAGGCAGATGTCGTCGGAAACGGTCAGCGACGATTCCACCCGATAGTCTCCCGAATGCAGGACGAAGCCCCGGCTGCGATCCACGGGCCCGCCATTGCGCACGACGAAATCGCGGGCCTGCGCCGGCAAGCGGATCGCCTCCTGCTCGTTCATGATGCCCAGTTGCACGAGCAAGTCCGGAAAGAGCATCTGCTGCGTCTGGTTGATGATCAGGCCCATGGCGCCTTCATCGGAATGTGCGCAGACATAGATGACCGAGCGCGTGAAACGGTCGTCCTTCATGCCGGGCATGGCAATCAGGAACTGATCGTCGAGAAAGCCGCGACTGGCGACCGTCTTCTTGTGGCGCAACAAGTCCATAAAGGGAGCGTAACGCGTTTCCAAAGCGCCGAAAAGATGCGCCGTGCTGGATTCGACCAAAGCCTGTTGCGGCGGCTCGAACATTCTTCTCCCTCGAAGTCACGCAAATATGATACCGGCAAGGCCATGAAATCATTGCGCGGCCACGAACGGACGATCAAATCACCGCCATGCGAAGCTTGAAAATCCTGCTGCTCGGCGCCGCCATTGGATCGGCAACCGCTCTTCCCGCCGCCGCCTCTTCGTCGGCGTGGTACAACAGTGAAGGCGGCAAGGTTCGGCTGGTTACATCAGGCAAAGCCGACGATGCCGGCCGTATCCAAGGCGTTCTCGATATTGCGCTCAAGCCTGGCTGGAAGACATATTGGCGCGATCCGGGCGACGCGGGCGTGCCGCCGCAACTCGACATTTCAGCCAGCACCAACATCGCCGACGCCACTCTGTCGTTTCCGGCGCCGCAGCGCCATGACGACGGCTATGGCAAATGGGCAGGCTACAACTATCCGGTTTCTCTGCCGGTGACATTCACGCTGGCGACGCCGAACCAGCCGGCGGTGATCGATGCCGACATCTTTCTCGGCATCTGCGAAACGATCTGCATTCCGGTGCAGACGCGGCTGACCGTCGACCCCGCCTCCGATCCGGACAATGCCGAGGACGCGGCGCTGGTGAAGGCGAGTTTTACGGCACTGCCTGGGCCCGCGAGGTCCGATTTCGGCATCAATGTGCTGCCGGGCGACCACGAGACGCTGATTGTCGAGGCGAGCTTTCCCGGCGATCCGGCGGCGGCGGATTTCTTCGTTGCCGGCGAGCGGGACTACATGTTCGGCACCCCGGCCCGCAGCGAAAAGGACGGCAAGCTGATTTTCACCGTGCCGATCCTCGATCGCCCCTCGACCACGCCGACCGATGGCGGGCTTCACTATACGCTGACGAGTGCGGCGGGCGCGGTCGAAGGGGTTCTGCCTTTCCCTTGATCCAGCCTGTCCCAACGGTTGCAGGAAGCCGTTGAGTTCGCTACGCAAAGACACGTCCTTCCATTTCCCAAGCGAGGAATCCATGACCATTTCCGTTGGCGACAAGCTGTCTGACGTGACCTTCAAGACGATGACCGCCGATGGCGCCAAGCCGATCACCGGGTCCGAGATTTTCTCGGGCAAGAAGGTCGTGCTGTTTGGGGTTCCCGGCGCCTTCACACCGACCTGCAGCAACAACCATTTGCCGGGTTATCTCGAGAACCACGATGCCATCCTGGCACGCGGCGTCGACACCATCGCCGTCGTTTCGGTCAATGACGTCCATGTCATGGGCGCCTGGGCGCACTTCACCGGCGGTGAGGGCAAGATCCTGTTCCTCGCCGACGGCAGTGGCGATTTCGCCAAGGCGGTGGGCCTCGATTACATCAGCAACGATATGGGCCTGCGCTCGAGGCGCTTCTCAATGATCATCGACGACGGCAAGGTCACCGCGCTCAATGTCGAGACCAAGCCCGGTGTCGACGAGTCCGGTGCGGCTCATATTCTGGGGCAGCTCTGAACTTCAGCGACAACGTCGGGCTGGACCGCAACGGTTGCCGCCGCCCGACGATCGCCCTTGTATTCCAGGGATTGCCTTTGGGGGGGACCTCGATGTTTGACATGTTCTGGCGTGCTATCGCGATCGGCATCGGCGCTACGGTGGCGATGGATCTCTGGGCCATCTTCCTGCACAAGGCGTTCGGGCAGCCACGGCCGAACTGGGGGCCGGTCGGTCGCTGGGTCTGGCATCTCCGCGACAAGGTCTTTCACGATGATATCGGCGGTGCAGCGCCCTACGCGCATGAAAAGGCGCTGGGCTGGGCCTTTCACTATTTTGTCGGCATCGTCTACGGCATCATCCTGGTGGTGTTGGCCGGAGCGGGCTGGCTTGCCGCGCCGACATTCCTGCCGGCCTTCATCCTCGGCATCGTCACCGTCGGCGCCGGCTGGTTCCTGCTGGCACCCGGCATGGGCGCCGGCTGGGCCGCCTCGAAGCGGCCCAACCCGATGCTGATCCGTGCGCTGAACCTGGTGTCGCATACGGTGTTCGCGCTCGGGCTTTGGGGCACAGCGCTGCTGATCCGATAAACAACTCGCTAGAATAGACGGTTCAGATCCCGCCGGCCGTCCACCACACGGACGATTTCAACCCACTCAACAGGGCCATCATCCGTGTCCGGAATCGTTTCGTAGAGCAGAACAAACGGCGCCTCCACCAGCATCCGTACGGAAGACCTGATATCGGGTCGCCTAACACCCATGCGCGGATGGTCTGCCAGCTGCAAGGCCCGCGCTTCTAGAGCGTTTCATATTTTGACGGAAGCGTAGCCTGCGTTTTCGAAGTAGTTCTTGCATTCGGCTGCCTCGATGGTTTCGACGAG